>JASIDM010000121.1 GCA_030044695.1 Thermoplasmata archaeon | reverse complement strand
TGGGCACGCCGGGCGGTAGCGCCCAGAGGCCGCCGCGGCGACTAACGGTGGCGATAGGTCAGCGAGAACGCTGCGGAGCGAGAGAGCGAGGTGCTCAGGGCGACCTCGGCCGCCTGCGCGCCTCGCAGGAACGCCCCGAGATCCGCCGCCTCCGCCGTTCCTAGGCTTCGCAGGAGGTCCCGCATGCCGGGATCGGCCAGCAGGTCGCGGCTCTCGCCGTCTCGCGAGAGATCGCGCGCGCCGAGGTCCCGGAGGAGGTCGAGCCCCCCACGATCCAGGTCGCGGAGCCGAAGTTCGCGCATCGCGGCAGCCTGCCGCCGGGGTGGACCGCTCCGCGCCTCATGTGCCTTTCCGTCCCCACCGAGGCGCGCGGAGCGGCTCGTCAGCACCGGGGAGCCCGACGGTACGTGCGGCGAGGAGAGCTCCGGGTCGTGGCGAACCCTTCAACCCTCCGTGCTTCCCCCGACCCGGAAGGCCCGGGGCGGCGATGATCGGGTTCGAGCTCCTCCTGATCGCAGCGGCGTTCGCCTTCGCCTACTCGATCGGGGCGCACTACACGGGCGCCTGCATGGGCATGCCGTACGCCGCCGGGGCGATCCGCCTCGTCCCGGCGCTCCTGATCATGGCGCCGCTGGTCGTCCTCGGCGCCGTCTTCGCGAGCGGCGGCGTCGAGGCGACGGTCGGCCACGGGATCCTGGCGGTCGCGACGGTGGCGATCCCGGTCGCCGTCGCGATCATCGTGTCGGCGTTCTGCCTGACCGCGGCGTACAACTTCGTCCGGATCCCGACCTCGACGATCCAGATCCTCGTCTTCTCGGCGGTCGGGGTCGGTCTGGGGAGCGGGCTGGGCATCCGGTGGACGACGATCGAGACGCTGGTCGCGATCTGGGCGTCGGCGCCGTTCGCCGCCCTCGCCCTGGGGTTCCTCCTCACGAGGGTGCTCGATCGCGCCGGACCCGCCGCCGCCTCGCACGGCGGGACGGCGCTGGCCTCCCGCGCCGCGCTCGTCCTGGTGGCGATCGGCGGCGGGGCGTCGTTCGCCATGGGCGCCAACGACGTCGCCAACGCCTCCGGGGCGTTCGTCATGACCGGCCTCTTCGGACTGACGATCGCAGGCCTGATCGGGGGGGTCGGGATGGCCCTCGGGGTCCTCACGTGGGGCCGGCCCCTGCTCCGCACCGTCGCCTTCGACATCGTCAAGCTCGACGCCCGGACCGCCGCGGCGTCCCAGCTCGCCCAGTCGACCGTGATCCTCGTCTCGGTCGCCTTCGGCTACTTCACGTCGATGAACCAGGCGCTCGTCGGAGCGATGATCGGCTCCGCCCTATCGAGGAAGGGCGGGGCGATCGTCCGCGACGCGGTCCGGTCGATCCTCCTCGGGTGGGCGGCCGGACCGATCTCCGGGGCCAGCCTGGGATTCGCCCTCGCGCTCCTCCTTCGACAGCTCCACCTGCTCTAGGAGCGCCCGGGCACGCCGCCGTCGAGGGTCGGCACCCCGAGACTCCTGGTCCCGTCCGGGCCCCGAACCCTTTAAGTTACCTGTGTATATTCGATAACCCGAGGTAATCTCCATGACCGACCCGATCCGCTCGATCGTACGCCGCTTCCCGGGGGTCCCTACCCGCGAGGGAGCGGGGGTCCGCCTGCGCCGATCGTTCTCCAACCCCGAGGTGCCGCTGTTCGACCCGTTCCTCCTGCTCGACCGCTTCGGCTCGTCGAACCCGGAGGACTATCTCGCCGGGTTCCCGTGGCACCCCCACCGGGGCATCGAGACGATCACCTACGTGCTGGAGGGCCGCGTGGAGCACGGCGACACCCTCGGCAACTCCGGCGTGATCGCCAACGGGGACGTCCAGTGGATGAACTCCGGCAGCGGGATCGTCCACCAGGAGATGCCGAAGCGCTACGACGGGGAGTTCAACGGCTTCCAGCTCTGGCTCAACCGCCCCGCCCGAGAGAAGATGTCCACGCCGGCCTACCGCGGCCTCTCCCACGAGGAGATCCCCGACGTCCCCACGGGCGCCGGAGGTGGGGTGAAGGTCGTCGCGGGGTCATTCCGCGGGATCGAAGGGCCGGTCCGGGGGATCTCGGTCGAGCCCGAGTACCTCGACGTCCGGCTCGCGCCGGACGAAGCCCTGGAGCTCCCCGTGCCGGCGGGACGGACGGCGTTCGCCCACGGGATCGAGGGTGGCGGGACGTTCGAGGGCGGCGACCGCGCGGTGGTGCCGGCGGGCGAGACCGTGCTGTTCGGAGACGGCGCGACGGTGCGCGCCCGGGCCGGCCCGGCCGGCCAGCGGTTCCTGCTCGCCTCCGGGCGCCCGCTCCACGAGCCGGTCGCCTGGTACGGCCCGATCGTCATGAACACCCCGGACGAGCTCGCGACGGCGATGCTCGAGCTCCGACGCGGGGAGTTCGTCAAGGAGCGGCGGCCGGTCGTCGAGGAGTAGGGCGGCTCGCGGCACCGCCGACCAACTGCTCGAGCGCGCCCCGGATCACCGTCCGGGCTCGGCGCAGCTCGGCGAGGGAGAGCGACTCGCGGTCGGTGTGGTCGAGCCGCGCGTCCCCCGGGCCGTACGCCGCCCCGCCGAGACCCCAGGCCGGCCCGACGACGTTGAGGTCCGAGCTCCCCCCGCGGCGCCAGAGGGTCGGACGACCGCCGGCGCGGCGGATCGCCTCCTCGAGGGCGAGAACGACCGGCTCCTGGCGCGCGACCTCCGCCGGCTCGACCCGGACCAGGACCCGGCGGGAGACCGCGCGGGGGGTGTCCGGGAGCGCGGCGAGGACCTCGGAGGTGCTGAGCCCCGGGGGGAGGCGGACGTCGACGAGCACCCGCGCCACCTCCGGGTCCGCCCCGGGGTCGCTCGCGAACCCGACCGCCTTCGCCGTCAGGGAACGGAACGGGCTCGGTCCGGCCTTCGTCCGGCAGAGCGAGCGGACCGCCTGGAGCCAGTCGGCGGCCGCGTCGGTCGCGGTGGGGAACGGCGACGACCAGTGGGTGCGACGGTGGCGGAACGTCACCTCGAGCCGCAGGTCGCCCTTGTAGCCGATGGTGATCCCGTCCCAACCGCTCGGCTCGCCGACCAGGAGCGCGTCGGGCCGCGGACCGCGGGCGAGGAAGCGGGCGCCGCGGCTGTCGGTCTCCTCGCCGACGGCGGCCACGATCCGGAACGTTCCGGGGCCGGAGAAGCCCTGACCGGCGAGGAGGGCGGCCGCGAGCGGGCCCTTCGCATCGACCGAGCCCCGACCGTGGATCCGGCCCCGCCGCTGCTGGGACGGCCGCTCGCCCTCGACGGTGTCGATGTGGCCGAGGTACAGCACGAGAGGCCGTCCGTCGCCGACGTCGGCGATGCCGTTGCCGGCCCGGTCGGTCCGGGCGCGATAGCCGAGCTCCCGCGCTATCCGGACGAACTCCCGGACCGCGGCCTGCTCCTTTCCGGAGGGGCTGTAGCGATCGACGAGCCGGGCGAGGACCTCGGCGTCATCCATGGGCGATCGCCTCGCCGAGCGCGGAGAGTCCCCCGAGCCAGTCCTCCTCGGCGATGACGAGCGGCGGCAGGAGGCGGACGACTGTCGCGCCGGCGGGGATCGCCAGGTACCCCCGCGCCTCCAGGGCGGCGAGGACCGGCGCCGCCCGGTCCCGCAGCTCGATCCCCCACATCAGGCCGAGGCCCCGGACCTCGCGCACCCGGTCGGCCGGCAGGCCGGCGAGGATCGGCGCCGCCTGCCGCCCGAGCCGCTCGGCCCGTTCCGGCAGCCGCTCCCGGGTCAGGACCTCCAGGGCCGCCAGGCCCGCGGCGCAGGCCAGCGGATTGCCCCCGAACGTCGACCGGTGGCTCCCCCGGAAGCGCCCCTCGACCTCCGAGCTGGTGACGGTCGCCCCGATCGGGACCCCGCCGGCGAGGGACTTCGCGAGCATCAACAGGTCGGGCACGACGCCGCTGTGCTCGAAGGCGAACATCCGCCCGGTCCGTCCGAGCCCGGTCTGGACCTCGTCGAACCCGAGGAGCGCCCCGCGGCGGTCGCACGCGTCCCGGGCCGCCCGGAGGTACTCCGGGGTGCCGACGTGGACCCCCCCTTCGCCCTGGACCGGTTCCAGGAGGAGCAGGGCGGTCCGCTCGTCGACCGCTCCAGCGAGGGCGCTCGCGTCGTTGTAGGCGACGTGGACGAACTCCGGGACGAGCGGCTCGAACGGCTCGCGCAGCTCGCGCCGCCAGGTCGCGCTGAGGGCCCCCAGGGTCCGACCGTGGAACCCCCGACGTGCCGCCACGATCTTCGGACGGCCGGTCGCCGAGCGCGCGATCTTGATCGCCGCCTCGACCGCCTCGGTGCCAGAGTTGGAAAGGAAGACGCGCGAGAAGCTGGGAGGCAGGAGCCCGAGCAACCGATCGAGGAACGCCGTCCGCACGGGGTTGGCGTACCCGGAGCCGAGGACCAGGAGTTGGCCCGCCTGATCCCGGATCGCCCGCGCGACCTCCGGGTGCGCCGCCCCGAGGTTCCCCACGCCGTGGGTCGCGCCGAGGTCGACGTACCGCCGGCCCGTCGTGTCGAACAGCAGGGCACCGTCGGCCCGGGCGATCGCAGGTCGGGAGCGGTCCCCCTCCCCGAACTCGGTCGAGGACGACGTCCGGGCGTCGCTCATTGGAGCACCGTGCCCTCGCCGGCGAGCGCTCGCTCGACGGGGTGCTCGCGCTGCGAGGAGGCGATGACCACGCGCGCCACGCCCCGATCCAGGGCCTCGCGCGCGGCAAGGAGCTTCTTGCGCATCCGACCCCGCGCCATCCCCATCGCCTCCGCGAACCCGCTCCGGGGGACCTGGCGGACCAGGCTGGCCGGATCGTCGGTCGAGCGCAGCAGCCCCGGCACGTTGGTGAGCAGCAGGAGCGCCTCGGCCCCGATCGCCGCGGCGACGGCCGCCGCCACGGCGTCCGCGTCGACGTTCACGACCAGGCCCTCGGGCGTGATCGCGGGGGGACCGACGACCGGGGCGAGACCGAGCCCGAGGATCGAGCGGACCAGCGGGGCGTCGACCCGCTCGACGGTGCCGGACCGGTCGTCGGTGAGGTGGAGGACCTTGCCGTCCACGACGGCCCGGGCGCCGGTCCGGCGCCGGGCGAGAAGGAGGCCGCCGTCGACCCCGGAGAGACCGATCGCGCGTCGACCGCGGCCGGCGAGGCCGGCGACGAGCTCGGTCTGGACCTTGCCGGCGAGCGCGAGCGTCACGATCTCCATCTGGTCCGGGTCGCAGCGACGGGAGACGACACCGCTCGGGCTCGTGTAGTGGACCGGGGGTCGGCCCATCGCCCCCCCCAGGCGGTCGATCTCCTCCGAACCGCCGTGGACGAGGACGAACTCCGGGCGGGAGGCGAGATCGTCCAGGACCGGGGCGACCGAGTTGCCGGCCGCCCCGCCGATCTTGACGACGAGCGTCGTGGGCGCCTCCGCTAGATCGGGTGGAGGCCGAGGAACCCGAGTCCGGCCGTCTCGGGCAGGCCGTAGCGAACGTTCAGGCACTGGACCGCCGCGCCGGCGGCGCCCTTGCCGAGGTTGTCGAGCGCGCCGAGGAGCACGGTCCGCTCCCGTTCCGGGTCCGCGGCGAAGCCGACGTCGCAGAAGTTCGTCCCGGCGAGGATCTTCGGCTCGGGCTCACGGTGCACGCCGTCCGCGTCGTGCACGAGGCGGACGAACGGCTCCTCGCCGTAGGCGGCGCGATAGATCCTCCACAGCTCCTTCTCCTCGGGCGGGTCGGGGCCCAGCGCGTGGACGGTCGCGAGGACCCCGCGGACCGCCTCGACGCCGTGGCAGCTGAGCGCCGTGGGGACGCGCGTCTCCTGCTCGATCTCGGCGGTGTGGCGGTGGCCGGCGGGGGCGTAGGCGCGCATCACTCCGGAGCGCTCGGCGTGCTGGCCCGCCGGGCCGGCGTCCCGCCCGCTCGCGGAGGAGCCGCTCTTGGCGTCGACGACGGCGCGGAGCGGCGACGTCCCCCGGGTGCGGGCGAGGGGGGCCAGGGCGAGGATCGTCGCGGTGGCGATGCAGCCGGGGACGGCGATCAGCCGCGCCCGACGCAGCTCCTCCCGGTGCAGCTCGGGGAGGCCGTAGACCGCCTCGGCGAGGAGCTCGGGATGGGGGTGCTCCCGGTGGTAGTACCGGGGGTACTCGGAGGCCCGGCGCAGGCGGTGGTCGGCGGAGAGGTCGATCACGGTCCCGCCGCTGGCGAGCAGGCCCGGGACCTGGCCCATCGCCTCGCCGTGCGGCGTGGCGAGGAACGTGACGTCCGTGGGCTGGAGCTCCGCCGGGGGGGCGAAGACGAGGCGGCTCGCCTTGCGCAGGTTCGGGTGGGCCCGGGCGACCGGCTTACCGGCCATCGACTCGCTCGTCACCTGCCCTACGGTCACGTCGGGATGGCCGAGCAGCAGGCGGAGGAGCTCCCCGCCGACGTAGCCGGAGCCGCCGACGACCGCGACGTTCACCCGCGCCCGACCTCAACGACGTAGTCGACGATCCGGCCGGCGACGTCGGCCCCCGTCGCGCCGGCGAGGGTCTTGAACTCCGGCGTCGGGTTGACCTCGTGGACGACGAGGCCCGAGGGGGCCTCCATCAGGTCGACGGCGAGTACCCCGCCGCCGACGGCGTCGGCGGCGCGCAGGGCGAGCTCGCGGAGCTCCCCCGAGACGGGGGCCGGCTCGGCGGTCGCCCCCCGGGCGGCGTTCGTCCGCCAGGCGCTCGAGCGGCGGTACATCGCCGCGACGACCTCGCCGCCGACGACGAAGACGCGCAGGTCGCGGTCTGGCTTGGCGACGAACTCCTGGACGTAGAAGATCGAGTGGGCCGGGGAGCTGAGAGCGACCTTGTGCTCGACGATCTGCTCGGCGGCCTCGGCGTCGTCGACCTTGGCCATCAACCGGCCCCAGGAACCGACGGCCGGCTTCAGCACCGCCGGATAGCCGACGGCCTCGACGGCCTTCAGCGCCGCCTCGGGCGAGAGCGCCACGACGGTCCGCGGCGTCGGGATCCCCCGCTCGGCGAGCCGGAGGGAGGCGCGGACCTTGTCCCCGGCGAGCTCGATGACGGCCGCGTCGTTCACCGTCGGGACGCCGTAGTGGCCGTAGCCGAGCGCCGCGTACAGCGCCCGGGTGTGGCTGACGGAGCGGTTCAGGACGATGTCCGGCAGGCCGGGCGGCCGCTCGAGGCCGAACGTCACCTCGGCGTCGTCGAGGCGCTCGACGGCGACGCCGCGGGACTCCGCGGCCGCGAGGATCGCCTTCTCCTCCGGCCGGACGATCGTGTAGAACAGCCCGAGTCGGAAGCCGTTACTCACCCCAGTCCTCGGCCTCTCTCGGCGCGGGCTGGACGGCGAACGGATCGACGGCCTGGACCTCGAGCTCCGTCCCGCAATCGGGGCAGGGGAAGACCTCCCCGAGCACCTTGTCGTGGCTCTCTACGCTGGCGGCACACTCTGGGCATTCGGTCATGTGGTTCCCTCGTTCACGAGCTCCTCGATCAGCTCGACCTTGCGGACGAGCGAGGAGAGGGAGGTGCGCCGGAGCTCCAGCCGGCGTCGGGCGAGATCGAGCTGGGCGGCGAGCGCCGCGGGTCCGGGGCCGCCCGGAGAGCGGCGGCGGGAGAGCGCCGACGCCGGATCGATGGCGAGCTCGACGGCCGGCGCGCCCGAGCTCGGGGCGACCCGAACGGTCGAGGTGGAGGGGGACGAGCCGAGATGGGTCCGGACGAGCTCGTGGGCCTCGCGGAACGGGACGCCCCGGGTGACCAGGGCCTCGGCGAGGTCCGTGGCGTACAGCTCCGGGTCCCGGGCCGCCGTCTCGAGCCGCGCGCGGTCGAACCGCAGCGAGCGGACGAGCCGGGCCAGCCCGGCGATCGTCCCGTCGACCGTCGCGACGGCGTCCAGGACCGGCGCCTTGTCCTCCTGGAGGTCGCGGTCGTAGGCGAGCGGGACCCCCTTCAGCACGGTCAGGAGGGCGACGAGGTCGCCGACGGCCCGGCCGGCCCGCGCGCGGGCGAGCTCGGCGACGTCCGGGTTGCGCTTCTGGGGCATCAGGCTGCTGCCGGAACCGAGCGCCTCGGTGCGCTCGAGGAAGCCGAACTCCTTCGTCGCGAAGAGGACGATCTCCTCCCCGAGCCCGCTCGCGTGGACCGCCAATAGGGCCAGGTCGAACAGCAGCTCCGCGAGCGGGTCGCGGTCGCTGACGGCGTCCAGGGAGTTCTCGAACGCGGCGGAGAAGCCGAGCCGACGGGCCGTCGCCTCCGGCGCGAGGCCGAGGGTCGACCCCGCGAGGGCACCGGCCCCGAGCGGGGACCGGTCGGAGCGTTCGACGGTCGCGAAGAGCCGGTCGAGGTCGCGGTCGAACCGCCAGAAATGGGCGAGCAGCTGGTGCCCGACGGTCACGGGCTGGGCCCGCTGCAGGTGGGTGTAGCCGGGCATCGCGGTCGCCACCTCCTCCGAGGCCCGCCCGAGCAACGCCTCCTGGAGCTCGAGGAGCCCCTGGGCGGCCCGCGCAACGGCGGCGCGCAGGTAGAGCCGCTCGTCGACGGCGATCTGGTCGTTGCGGCTCCGGCCGGCCTGGAGCATGCCGCCGAGCGGGCCGACCAGGGCGGTCAGGCGATGCTCGACGTTGGTGTGGACGTCCTCGAGATCGTCCCGCCACGGGAACGTCCCGCCGGCGATCTCCCGGCCGATGGCGCGAAGCCCCTCCGTGAGGCGGGCGACCTGCGCACGGTCGAGGACGCCGGCAGCGCCGAGCGCCTCGACGTGGGCGAGGCTGCCGGCGAGGTCGTACCGGGCGAGCGGCCGGTCGACCGGGAGCGATCGGAGCAGTTCCGCCGCCGGGGTGCGGACGTACGACGGCGCGTCGGCGGATGCCGAGATGACCCCGTCCCCGTTCATGGCTAGGGGGTCCGGGCGGCCGGAGGCGCCGCGGGGCGCGCCGAAGGGGCGGCGACGGAGGCCCAGGTCCGGCTCGGCAGCCCCCAGACGTAGATGAACCCCTCCGCCATCTCCCGGCGGAACTTGTCCCCCTCGGCGTACGTCGCCAGGCCCGCGCGGTAGAGCGAGAGGTCCGAGCGGCGGCCCGCCACGGTCGCCTGCCCCCGCGACAGCTTGACGGAGACCTCGCCCGTGACCCGCTCCTGGGTCGCGTCGACGAACGCCTCCAGGCTCGTGCGCAGGGGGGCGAACCAGAGCCCGTCGTAGACGAGCTCCGCGTACCGCTGCTCGACGATCCGCTTGAAGGAGAGGACATCCCGAGGTAGGACCAGCGCTTCCAGCGCCCGGTGGGCCTCCAGGAGCACGGTCGCGGCCGGGCACTCGTAGACCTCGCGGCTCTTGATCCCCACGACCCGGCTCTCGAGGTGGTCGATCCGCCCCACGCCGTGGGCGCCGGCGAGACGGTTCAGCTCGAGGACGAGCTGGTCGAGCGGCCGACGTCGGCCGTCCAGGGAGACCGGGACCCCCTGCTCGAACTCGAGCGCGACATAGACCGGCGTCGCGGGGGCCTCGCGGGGCGAGACGGTCCAGGCGAAGACCTCCTCGGGCGGCTCGACCGCCGGGTCCTCCAGGATCCCGCACTCCACCGAGCGGCCCCAGAGGTTCTCGTCGGTGCTGTACGGGGAGGCTCGCGTCGCCCCGACGGGGACGCCGTGCGCGGCCGCGTAGGCGATCTCCTCCTCCCGGTGCATCGACCACTCCCGGGCCGGGGCGATCACCTCGAGGTCGGGGGCGAGGCTCTGGGCCGACAGCTCGAACCGGACCTGGTCGTTGCCCTTGCCCGTGCAGCCGTGGGCGATCGCCGTGGCCCCCTCGCGCCGCGCGACCTCCACGAGGTGGCGCGCGATCAGGGGGCGGGCGAGCGCCGTGCTCAGCGGGTAACTCCCTTCGTACAGGGCGTTGGCCCGGATCGCCGGCCGAAGGAACTCGTCGGCGTACTCCTGCTTGGCGTCCGCGACGTAAGCCGCCGCGGCGCCCGAGGCGATCGCCTTCGCCCGGACCGCCTCCAGGTCGACCGGCTGGCCGACGTCGACCGTGACGGCGACGACCTCCAGCCCCTTCTCCTCGCGGATCCACGGGATCGCCACGGAGGTGTCCAGGCCCCCGGAATAGGCGAGGACCACCTTCGAACGTGCCATCGGAGCGTCGAACGGACGGGCGACCCTCCGCGGGAGATTTATACCATGCGTTCGCTCACCGACATCATCGGGCACAAGTGTCTGATTCCTGACAACTATGCCGGAACACGCACCGTCGGTCGCGCGCCGGGTCCGCGAGTACCTGGACGCGCACCCCCCGCTCGGCGACGCCCTCCGCTCCGGCGTCGCCAACCACACGGCGCTCGCGCGGAAGATCGCTGAGGAGCTCGAACTCCGTCAGGTGGCGGCGGTGGTCGCCGCGTGCCGACGGTATCCGCGAGGACGGGGCGAGGCGTTCACCGAAGCCGCGGTCCGCCGGGTCCTGCGGAAGAGCCGGATCGAGTCCCGCTCCAAGGTCGCGGCGATCACCGTGGGGCTCGGGGCCGACGTGCTCCATCGCCTGGGCGACGTGGTCGAGGAGCTTCTCGACGAGAACCTGCTCTGCCGGGTCATCCAGGTCTCCCGGGGGACGGTCATCCTGGTCGACGAGGACTCCGTGACCCGGGTGGCCCGCCAGCTCCGGGAAGCGAACGTGATCCGGATCCGCCGCGGGCTCGTCGAGGTCGCCGTGACCGGCCCGGACAGCATCGAGGAGACCCCGGGGCTGCTCCGGCTCCTCTCGGGGATCCTCGCGACGCAGGGGATCAACATCGTCGAGGCCCTCTCCTGCTACACCGACACGATCTTCCTCCTCGATGAGAAGGACCTTAGCGGCGCGATCGCGACGCTCACGAAGGCGCTGGCCTGAGCCTCGACGGGGGTGCGGGGCGGCGTGCGCCGACGCGGCGGGGCTTATGCCCCGCCGGTCCTCGACGGGCCCGGTCATGTCGGCTCGAGCTCGCCGCGCGGCCCCCGGGGCGCGCTGGACCCCGACCTCATCGACCGGTCCTCACCCGACGCCCCGCGCGGCGGGCCGCTGAGGCGGGACCGTGCGTCGGGTGCCGGCGGAGCTCGCGCTCGCCCGGGTGACCCTCGGCGACTACCTGGGGCTCCGCGCCGGGGAGCCGCTCACGATCGAGACCTGGAGCCAGGGGCTGCCTTGGGCTCGCGCGCTCCTCGTGGAGGCCCGCCGACGGGGCTGCGAGCCGGTGCTGGCCGTGGAGGACGAGGAAGGGTTCTTTCGCTCGCTCGCCGCCGGCCCCGGCGTTCCGCGGGCGCCGGCCGCGCTCGCGCGCCTCGGAGGGACCTACGCCTATCTCCCGGGTCCCGAGGCGTTCCCCCGTCTGTTCGGACTCCGCCCGACGGACCTGCGACCCGCCCTGGACCGGCACGGCGGGCCCTGGCTGGCCGCGGCGAGGGCCTCGGGTCTTCGAGCGGCCCGCCTCTCGGTGGCCGGCGTGACCGCCACGGCCGCAGCGCGGTTCGGCGTGAACCTCGACGCCTGGCGTTCCGAGGTCGTCGACGCCAGTCTCGTCGCGTCGCGGCGACTCCGAGGCGAGGCGGTCCGCCTGGCCCGGGGTCTAGCGCGCGCTCGGACCGCGGTCATCACCCACCCCAACGGGACCCGGTGCGAGGTGAGGGTGCGCGGGGACCGGTGGAGCGAGGAGACCGGCCGGCCCGGCGTCCCGGCGCACCGTCGGGACACGGTCTGGACGGCGCTGCCGACCGGGCGCCTCATCCTGCCGGTCGCCCCCGGGACGGCGACCGGGGTCTGGGAGGCGAACCGTCCCTCCTACGACCGCTACGCCGACGAGCCCGTCGAGACGGGCGGGCGGTTCGAACTCCGTGCGGGCCGGCTCACGGCGGCGACGTTCGATCGGGGCGGCGAGGGGTTCGCCGCCACGTTCTCCAAGGCGCGTCGTACCCCGCGGGCGATCTCGGGGCTGTCGATCGGGCTGAATCCCCGGATCGCCCGGGCTCCCGAGGCGGGGGATCTGGCCCGGGGCGCGGTGGGACTCCGGATCGAGGTCGCGACCGGACCCGGCGGGGTGGCGGGGCCACGCCCCGCCCATGTCGCCCTGCTCACCGGTGCGGACGTGGAGGTCGACGGGCGCCCCTGGATCGTCGGGGGACGGCTCGCCCCGGGGCACGTGGCGCGACGGGTCGCGGCTCGCCGATCGGGCCGTTCCTCGCGACGGTAGACCGTAGGGGCCTGCCCCGCGAGCGGACCCGACGGGGCGGCTGCCGAGCAGCGCCCCACCCCGACGGAGCGCGGGGCCAGGCGAGCTTTCAAAGGAACCCCCGGTCTCGCCGGCGGGATGGCGACCGCGGTCCAGGTCGACGGCCTCGTGAAGCGCTACGGCGAGCTCGTCGCCGTCGACGGCATCCGCTTCGAGGTCGCCTCGGGGTCGGTCTTCGCCTTCCTAGGTCCCAACGGCGCGGGGAAGACGACCACCGTCGAGGTCCTGGAAGGGCTCCGCCGACCGTCGGCCGGGTCCGTGCGGGTGCTCGAGCTCGACCCGTGGCGCGACGGCGAGGCGCTGCACCGCCGGATCGGGGTGATCCCCCAGGAGTTCCGCTTCCTGGAGAAGATCACGGCGCGCGAGGCGATCGAGTACTACCGCAGCCTGTTCGGCACCGCCGCCGACCCGGGCGAGCTGCTGGCCCGGGTGGAGCTCCTCGACAAGGAGAACGCCCGCTTCGACACGCTCTCCGGCGGCCAGAAGCAGAAGCTCGGCCTGGCCCTCGCCCTGACCAACGACCCGGAGATCTGCTTCCTGGACGAGCCGACGACCGGCCTGGACCCCCACGCGCGCCGGGCGATCTGGAGCGTGATCCGCTCGCTGCGGGCCGAGGGACGGACCGTCTTCCTGACGACCCACTACCTGGAGGAGGCCCAGCTCCTCGC
>JASIDM010000013.1 GCA_030044695.1 Thermoplasmata archaeon | reverse complement strand
CAAGAAAGGCGGCCAGAAGATCAACATGCACCCCAAGATCGAGGTGCAGAACATCGTCGCGAGCTCCGACCTCGAGAGCGAGATCAACCTCAACGCGATCGCGGTCACCCTCGGCCTCGACCGGGTCGAGTACGAGCCCGAGCAGTTCCCCGGCCTCGTCTGCCGGATCGAGGAGCCCCGCGTGGTCGTCCTCCTGTTCGGCAGCGGCAAGCTCGTCTGCACCGGGGCGCGCAAGCCCTCCGATGTCGAGGTCGCGGTCAAGAAGATCACCAAGGAGCTCCAGGGCGCCGGGCTCCTCCGGTAGGCCCCGGGCGCACCGCCCGCGTGCCGCTCCCTCCCGACCTCCCGGTCGTCGACCACCACTGTCACCTCAGCCCCCACGGGGAAGGGGTCGCGGCCGCGCGTCGCTTCGCCTCTCCCGGGTCGTGATCGGCGTCGCGGGGCTGCCGGTCGTCGATCACCACTGCCATCTCTCCCCCGCCGGCGAGGGAGCGCGGGCCGCCGCCCGGTTCCGGGACGCCGGCGGGACGCACCTGTTCCTCGCCACGCAGAACTACGAAGGGACCGTGCCGACCGATCTCGAGGCCTACCGTCGGCAGTTCGAGACGACGGAGCGCCTTGCCCGGCAGGTGCGGGAGATCGCGGGGGTCGTCGCCTACGTCGTGGTAGCGCCGTACCCGATCGACCTTCTCGGGGCGGCGACCCATCTCGGCACGGAGGCCGCCCTCGAGCTCCACCTCCGCGCGCTCGACCTCGCCGGACGCTGGGTCCGGGAGCGCCGTGCCGTGGCGCTCGGCGAGGTCGGCTGGCCCCACTTCGAGGTGGACCCCGCGCTGGCGGCCGCGGCTCGGACCGCCTTCGGGCATGCCCTGGAGGTGGCCCACGACGTCGGATGCCCGGCGGTGGTGCATTCGCCCGACCTCGACGCGGCAGGGTGGGAGGAGCTCGCCGGAGCGGCGCGCAAGGCGGGTCTACCGCCCCACCGGCTGGTCAAGCACTACGCCCGGACGCGGCGTCCCGCAGGGATCGCACCCGACGTCGTGCCGTCGTACCTGGCCCGCCGGGAGCTGGTCGACGCGGTCTGCGATGAGGCAGGACCGTGGTTCCTCGAAACGGACTTCCTCGACGACCCGCGCCGACCGGGGGCGGTGCTCGATCTGGCGACCGTCCCGCGCCGGGCGGTCGCCGCCGCCCGAGCGTCGGCGGGCGTGGGCGACCGACTCGCGATCCCGTTCGTCCGATCGGTCCAGGAGGTCTACGGCCTCACGCCCGAGCTCGGAGGGCGGTGAGGCGCACGAGGCCGCCCCGTCCGTCGCGGGGGCTCTACGTGGTTCTGGAGGGGATCGACGGCTCCGGCAAGTCGACGCTCCTGCAGGCCCTCGGCCGGGCGATGCGACGGCGAGGGTGCTCGGTCCGCTTGCGCCACGAGCCGGTCGATCCCACGATCGGACGCCTCGCCCAAGAGGTCGGCGCTCGGGACCCCTGGACGGGGGCGGTGTACTTCACGGTCGACCGACAGCTCGCGGCGCCCGGCCTGAGGGCGGACCTCCGCGGGTTCGACCTCGTCCTCTCGGATCGCTCGTTCTACTCGACCATCGCCTACCAGGGTAGTCGACTCGGCCGACGGGAACGGGCGCGGCTCGAGGAGCTCCAGCGGACCGCGACCGTGGCGCCGGACGGCGTGGTCCTGCTGGACCTGCCCACGGCGTGGATCGGTCGTCGCCTCGCCGGCCGCCGGGCCCGGGGTCCCCTGGAGCGAGCCCGATCGCTCACGATCGTCGCGGCCGCCTACCGGCGGCTCGCGCGACGGGATGGGTGGGCCGTGCTGGACGCTCGGCGGCCGGCTCGGGAGCTGGTCCGAGAGGCCGTCGGGGTCGTGGAGCGGCTGCGGGCCGCTCGCTCGACGCGCGGCGGGGAGACAACGCTAAGCGCCCGTCGTGGACCGGTCCGCCCCCCATGACCCCGGCGCCGAACCTCCTGCTCCACGAGGAGACGCTCGAGCCGTCGTTCATCCCCCCGAAGCTGCCGCACCGGGAGTCGGAGCTCGCCCTGCTGGGGCGTCGCTACCGGGAGGCCCTCGCGAAGGGCCTGCCGTTCCACCTCCTCCTCACGGGGGGGATCGGGAGCGGGAAGACCGCGCTGGCCCGGCGGCTCTCCTCGGACCTCACGCGGGCCGGGCGCCTGGGGGAGTGGCCGGTCCATGCGACGTACGTCAACTGCTGGCGCCGGGCGAGCGACCGAACGGTGATGCTCGACCTGCTGCGGAGCGTCGGCGTGTCGCTACCGGACCGGGGCTACAGTCTGTCGGAGATGTTGGACGTCTTCGAACAGGGGATCCGCCGGACGCCGGCCCACCACCTCGTGATGCTCGACGAGGCGTCGTCCCTCGTCAAGCAGGGGACGAAGCTCGCCTACCTGCTGTCCCGGGGACGCGAGGTCGGGCTCGGCTCGATCTCGCTGGTCCTGATCGCCACCGAGGACCTCCTTCCGTACCTGGACGCCGCGAGCCGCTCGAGCTTCGGCGTCACCCACCGGGTGGCCCTCGCCCCGTACGACCGAGCGGCGCTCACGGACATCCTGCAGGCGCGGGCCGAGCTCGCCCTGCGCCCGGGAAGCTTCGACCGCGACCTCCTGGACCAGATCGCGCGGATCGCCGCGCCGAACGGCGACGCGCGCTTCGCCCT
>JASIDM010000120.1 GCA_030044695.1 Thermoplasmata archaeon | reverse complement strand
GCGCCGTCGCCGCGATGATCGCGGCATAGATCGCGGTCGCCCCCAGCTTCTCCCGGCGAGAGAGCACCATCGGGTTCGGCTCGCGCGCGCCCCCGGCCCCCGACGTCCCGACCATCCTCGGCCGGGGGTAGGAGGTCGGCGATAAAAGTGTTATGTCCTGTTTCTGATTCGTAACACCCGACGAGCCGGCCGTCGCGGACCGGCCCGCTCGATCTGGGGACCGGGGTGGCCCGGCGTCGCCCCGGGGCGTAGGAGCGTAGGGCCGAGCGTGTTCGCCGCTATCGGACCCCCGGTAGGGCCGCGCAGCGGCCGTCTTCCGCGCCGGGACCTGGGCGTGCGGGTCGTCGACCGAGAGGAAGTGGAGCTCGCGGCGGTGTTCGTGTCCCGGAGGACTCGGGGCCGGTCGGCGAGTCGTGCGAGGCGAAGCCTTCTAAACCGCGGGCGTCGGCCCAAAGACTATATAATGCGCCCTCCGGCTGGCTCGCTCCCCGATGGCCGACGAGGAGATCCCCCGGGATCCGAGGTGGGCGATCCCCCTCGCGATCCTCGCTGCGCTGATCGTGGGCCTGGTCTGGTTCTGGGACCGTCCGACGATCGTCGCGCTCAGCCTGATCTCTCTCGGGACGGCCGTGATCTTCGGCCTGCTCTACCTCGGACTTTCCTACGCGGGCCCGAAGTCCCGGTTGTACGGGCTGAAGCCGCTCACCAGCCGCATGCCGGCGGTCTCCCAGCCGAAGGGCCACGTCCACTTCCGGACGAAGCTGTTCTGGACGATCGGGGTCCTCCTGCTGTACTTCCTCCTCGCGAACATCTACCTCTTCGGCGTCGACCAGTCGACGGTCATCGACCTGTTCGCGAGCTACCGCTCGATCCTCGCCGGCGCCCAAGGCACGTTGATGGACCTCGGGATCGGCCCGATCGTCACCGGGTCGATCATCATGCAACTGTTCACGGGGGCGAAGATCATCGACCTCGACCTCACCGACGACGAGGACAAGGGCATGTACCAGGGGACCCAGAAGGTCCTCGTCGTCGCGATGATCTTCATCGAGGCGGTCCCCCAGGTCTTCGGCTACATCACCCCGTCCACCTCGCTGACGACGCGCCTCGGGGTGGTGGCGCCCGGCAACGGGATGCTGTTGGCCGACCTCGTGATCGTCGCCCAGCTCGTCTTCGGCAGCTACCTCGTCTTCCTCATGGACGAGGTCGTCTCCAAGTGGGGGATCGGCAGCGGCATCTCGCTGTTCATCGCCGCCGGCGTCTCCCAGCAGATCATCCAAGGGACGCTCAATTGGCTGCCGTCCTCGCCCGCCAGCCCGATCTCGTCGACGAACCCCCCGAGCGGCACGATCCCGAAGACGCTCTGGTTCCTGACCCACACCAGCGCCTCCACCATGGCGAGCTCCGGTTGGGAGCAGGTGCTGTTACGCCAGCCGAACCCGATCGTCGCGCTGGTCGGCACGGCGGCGATCTTCTTCCTCGTCGCCTGGACCGAGTCGACGCGCATCGAGCTGCCGCTCTCCCACGCCGAGGCCCGGGGAGCGCGGGGGCGGTATCCGCTGCGGCTGATCTACGCCTCGAACATCCCGGTGATCCTGATGAGCGCCCTGCTCGCCAACGTCTCCATGGTCACGATCCTGCTCTGGTCCAACCCGACGCTCTCCCGGTTCCCGCTGTTCGGGCACCAGTGGTGGGTCGGGTCGTACCTCTCGGCCTCGGCGGCCCAAGCGTCCGGCGTGAGCCAGACGCAACCGATCAGCGGCGTGGCGTACTACCTGTCGACGCCCAACGGCCTCGAATCGTGGCTGTTACCGCTGTTCAACTTCCAGACGTACGGCGGGTTCCTGTACGGGCATACGGAGCTCGAAGGGTTCCTCCACGTCGCCGTCTACTTCGGGGCGATGGTCGGCGGGTCGATCCTCTTCGCGAAGTTCTGGATCCAGACCACGAACATGGGCCCGGAGGCCGTCGCGCGCCAGATCGAGTCGACCGGCATGCAGATCCCCGGGTTCCGCCGCGAGCCCCGGGTCCTGCGCCGGGTCCTGGAGCGGTACATCCCCGTCATCACCGTGATCTCGGGGGCGGCCGTGGGGGCGCTGGCCGCCGGCGCGGACCTGATCGGGACGCTCGGCAACGCTAGCGGCACCGGCGTGCTGCTGACCGTCGGGATCATCATCAACCTCTACGAGGCGATGGGCCGCGAGCAGCTGATGGAGATGAACCCGCTGCTGCGGCGGTTCCTCGGAGGGGAGGGCTGATGCCCGACCCCGAGTCCGACGCCCAGGGACTGCCCCTTCCGAGCTCGAGCGGCCCCGGACCCGCGCCGCTCGCGACCCGGGCGGAGGACGATGACGACGACGGCGAGGACGACGAGCCGGAGCCGGCGCGGCCCCCGTCGCGACCGCCGGCCCCGACGTTCCACTACTCCTGGACGACGAGCGTCTACGTCTTCCTCGGCCTGCTCGGCATCCTCATGCTGTTCGACACGTCCGCGCGCAACCAGATCGCGGACCTCCTCGGGGTGAGCCGCCACGCCTCCGGTCCGCT
>JASIDM010000001.1 GCA_030044695.1 Thermoplasmata archaeon | reverse complement strand
CGTGTAGAACACCGTCGCGACCATCAGGATCAGCAGGTCGAGGATCAGGGTCAGGTCGTCGATGAACGCCATGTTTCCGCCGAGGACTCGGCACCTCGACCGGCCACCGGAGGGGGGGTTTATCAAGGTTCGGTCTCGTAGAATTGTGTGACCTCGACTCCGCACGTCCGGGCTCGCTCGTTGTCGGCCGGCGCCCCGGCTCCGAGCGTGCTGCGAGCGCCCGCCATCACGCCGACGACCTCGTCGGCGACCGCTGCCGCGTCGGCTGGAAAGCGCCGCTGGAGCTCCGCCGGGCTGGGCGCCCTCGCGGGAGTTCTGCTGCTGCTCGGCGCCTCGAGCCCTTGGTGGTACCTGACGAGCTCGTCATCCGGCACCTCCTCGATCGTGGAGTTCTACCCCGGGGGACTCCTCCACCTGGTAACGTCCGGCGGGGGTGGCACGACCTCCTACACCCAGGCGGGCGCACCTTCGGTCGGCGTGCTCTACGAGGTGGTGCTCGGCGCGCTGCTCGGGCTCACGCTCGTCGTCGCGGTGATCGCGGCCGACGCGCTTCGCCGCGAGCGGGGGACGCCCGGCTCGCGAACCGTGCGACGGGCGATCCGACTCGGCCTGCTCGGCGCCATCGTGGGGTGCGCGGTGATGGCCGTCGCCGTGCCGATCGCCCAGCCCGCCCTGTACCGCTGGGACGACCCGACCGGAGCGTGCGGCGCGGCCCAGCCGCCTCCCGCGTGCGGATCGTTCTGGGGATCGACCTCGCGGTCGGGCGTGGCCTCGACCTGGGGCGCGGGCGCCGGCTGGTGGCTCGACGTCCTCGCCATCGTACCGCTCGGCGTCACCCGGGCGATCGAACGACGACGCTACCTCCGGCCGGCTAGCTAGCCGCTCGTCAGCACCGGGGACACCCTGACCCGGCGCCGAACCGGGGAACCGGGGACGGGAGCCGCGCCCAGCTCCCGCGCACGCCGCGCCCCCGGCGGTCGCGGCTCGCCTCGCACGGACGTGCGACCGTTTCGCACGGATGCGCGCGCTTTAAGGGCTCGAGCACGGTGGTTCCGTTGCCCTCTTCCTGGAGGCGAACCCCGCGATGACGGCCGCCGATTCCCGGTACCTACGGATCGAGATTCCCGAGGAGCGACCGGACGACCGGGTCGAGGATTTTCGGGAGGTCCTGCACTCGTACTCGCGCGAGGAGGCGATGCTGGAGGCCCAGCGGTGCCTCCAGTGCGCCCTGCCGTTCTGCGTCGAGGCCTGCCCTATCACGCAGGACTGTCGCGGGTACATCGGTCTCGTGGCGGACGGCCGCTTCGACGAGGCGGCCCGGCTGACCCTGCGGGAGAACCCGCTCGCGACGACCCTGTGCAAGGTCTGCTACCACTACTGCGAGGACGCCTGCATCATGAAGGGCCGCGGGGTCCCGATCGCGATCCGACACCTCAAGCGCGCCGCGCTCGAGTTCGGCGACGCCTCGCTCGAGTACGTGCCGAGCGCCCCGAAGGAGCAGCGCGTCGCGGTGATCGGCGCCGGACCGACCGGGCTGATGGCCGCCTGGGAGCTCGGCCTGCGGGGCTATCCGGTGACGGTCTTCGAGCGTCAACCGGCGATCGGCGGGCAAGCGGGGGCGATCCCCCACTATCGGATGCCGAACCACGAGCTGCTGATCGACCTCCAGCGGTTCCGGAACTTCGATCTCACGTTCGTGACCGACCGGGTCGCCGGCGTCGACTTCACCCCGTTGAGCCTGCTGGCCGAGGGCTACCGCGCCGTGCTCGTCTCCGTCGGGGCCTCCAAGGCCGGGTATCCGGGGATCCCCGGCGAGCAGCTGCCCGGCGTGATCCCGGCGCTGGACTACCTCTACCATGTGAACCAGGGTCGGCCCGTGGTCCTCGGCAAGAAGATCGTCGTGGTCGGCGGAGGGGACGTGGCCGTCGACTCCGTGCGCACCGCCCGACGCCTCTCCCCGGGCGCCACGGTGGCGATGGTCTACCGCCGGACCCGCGGCGAGTCTCCTGCCGGGGAGGAGGAGATCCGGGAGACCGAGCCCGAGGCGATCGACTTCCACTGGCTCCTCGCCCCGGTACGGATCGAAGGCGCTCAGCACGTCGAACGGATCGTGTTCCAACGCATGGAGCTCTCCGCCCCGGACGCCTCGGGGCGGCGCGCCGTCAAGCCCGTCGAGGGGGCGTTCGTGACCCTCGAGTCGGACACCGTGATCATGGCGGTCGGGGAGAAGGCCGACCTGGCCGGGTTCGAGCCGGCGCTCGGCTTGAAGATCGGGACGAAGGGCTGGCCCGAGGGGGGCCGTCCCGGCTACGCGACCGACGTGGAGGGGGTCTTCGCCGCCGGCGGACGATCGGTGGTCCATGCCATGGCCGCCGGGACGAAGGCCGCGGAGTCGATCGACGCGTACCTCGGCGCGAAGGCGGGCCGCGCGGCCGCTCCGCGGCCGGACCCGTTCGGCGAGGGCGAGGTCCCCCCGGTCTACCCGGAAGGGTACTCGGGCCCGGTCTGGAAACCGTAGGTTCCGTTCCGTAGCGCGGTCGGAAGGTTCAACCTCCGGGAGCGATTGCGGAACCCATGGTCTCGCGGTTCTGCACGCGGTGCGGTCAGCTTCTGCCCGCGAACGCCACCACCTGTCCCCGTTGCAACGCCCCGGTGGCGGCCGGTCCCGGGGCCGGCGGCGCGCCCGGGGGGGACGCCGGTGGTGCCGCGCGACGCGCCTGCGCCAACTGCCGCGCCCCGATGCGATGGATCGGCCACTACAGCCTGCGGGCGAGCGGCTCGGTTCCTCCCCCGGCGGGCAGCCCGGCCCCTGTGGCGGACGGGGCTGAAACGCTGCTGCCGTTCTCGCTGTACTACTGCCAGACCTGCGGGAAGTTCGACTTCTACTACCCCGGTACCTGAGCCGTAGGGTCCCGACGGCCGGAGGTCTCCGGTGCGTTCCGCGGGCGGTCACGAGCCGTCGGCGGACCCGTCGTGGGGCTCGCCGTTCGGATCGAGGTCCACGTCGGCGAGCGCGGCTGGCGGTCGACCGGACGCCGCCTCCTCGCCGCAGCCCCTCGCCGATCGCGGGGAGGCCGGCCGGCGACTGGCCGTGCTGCTGGAAGGCTACCGCCGGTCCCTCCCGCTCGTCCTTGGCGTGCCGCGGGGCGGAGTACCGGTCGCCTTCGAGATCGCCCGGTCCCTGCACGCCGAGCTCGACGTGCTGCTCGTACGCAAGGTCGGCGCCCCCGACGATCCGGAGTACGGGCTCGGCGCCGTGGCGGAGGGCGAGGTCGTTCTCCTGGACGAACCACGGGCCCGCTCCGCGGGCTACACGCGGGCCGACCTCGATCCTATCGTTCGCCGGGAGACGGCCGAGATCGCCCTCCGGACCGTGCGATTCCGTGGATCCCGCCCCCCTCCGGAGCTCGCGGGCCGGACCGTCATCGTGGTCGACGACGGGGTGGCGACCGGGGGGACGGTGGAAGCGGGC
>JASIDM010000012.1 GCA_030044695.1 Thermoplasmata archaeon | reverse complement strand
CGACGCGCTCGAGGAACGACCTTCCGTCGGCGAAGCCGTCCGGGGCACCGCTCCGGCTCCAATCCGGGGTCTGGGCACGGAAGAACGCCCGCTCCGGGTGGGGCATCAGGCCGAAGACGTTCCCGCCCGGCCCGGTGAGCCCGGCGACATCCCCCTCGGAGCCGTTCGGGTTCCACGGGTACGTCGCGGGGCCGCCGTCCGGAGCCACCCAGCGGAACAGGACCTGGCCGGCCTCCTCGAGCTCCCGGCGACGGCGCGCGCCGCCCTCCAGGACGAGCTTGCCCTCGCCGTGGCCGGACGGGAAGAGGTAGCGCGTGCCCGTCGGGACGCCGTCGAGCGGGGGGAACCGCCCACCTGTCCAGGCGACGAACGTCGGCCGGCACTCGTACCGCCCGGAGTCGTTCGTCACGAGCGCCGCCTCGGGAGGTCCGAGCCGGCCGCCGTCCCGCCCGGGGAGGAGGCCGAGCTCGGTGACGACCTGGAAGCCGTTGCAGATCCCCGCGACGACCCGCCCCGAGCGGACGAACTCCTCCAGCTCGGGACCGATCGCGGCCCGCGTACGGGCGGCCAGGATCGCGCCGGCCCGCACGTAATCCCCTGCCGAGAAACCCCCCGGGAAGAACAGCGCCCCGTAGTCGAAGAGCCGCCGCCGTGCGGCGGGTTCCACGGCCCCGGCGAACTGCTTCAGGTGGACGACCTCCGGCCGAGCGCCGACCGACGCCAGCGCCGTGACCAGCTCGCGGTCGCAGTTCGTCCCTTCGATCGCGAGGATCGCGATCGGGAGCCCCTGGCGGCCCACGACGCACGGAGCGGGGCGGCCGCTTAACCGCTTGCGGGGGTTCCCAGCGGCGGGTCGAGCACGCACGCCCGCAGCCGCGCGCCGGCCTGCGCGCGGGTGCGGCCCGGCGGCAGCATCGCGAACGCCGTGGCCCCGCGAAGGCTCGTCACCGCCGACGACCCACGGAACGTCGGGGTGGCGTTGTCTCCCTCGACCCTGAGGGGCACGACCGTCGCGAAGCCGGGGGTGGGGGCCATGGCGGCGCCGCGCAGTCGTACCGTCCGCTCGGTCCACCCCGGACCGGGGAGGCGGGCGAGCTTGCGCAGCACCGGCAGGACCATCCACTGCATGTTCATCAGGCAGCTCGTGGGGTGGCCCGGCAGGCCGAGCAGGAGGGTGGTACGGCAGCGGGCCGCGAGCGTCGGCTTACCGGGACGCACGGCCACGCCGTGGAACAGGAGCTCCCCGAGCCGCGGGAAGATGCGGGGGAGGTGGTCCCGCTCGCCGACCGAGCTCCCGCCCGTCGCCAGGACGAGATCGCTCGTCCTCAGGGCCTCGCGCAGCGCCCGCTCGAGGCGCCGAGGGTCGTCCGGGACCGGTGCCCGGGGCCGGGGCACCCCGCCGGACGCGGCGACGAACGCGGAGAGGGCCGCGTTGTTGCTCTCGAAGATCTCGCCGTCGCGCAGGCGGGCGCCCGGGGCTCGCAGCTCGTTGCCGTTGGGCACGATCGCCACGATCGGGCGGGCGTAGACCTCGACCCGGTCGATGCCGCAGGCGGCGATCGCTCCCACCGCGGCCGGCCCGAGGAGCTCGCCGCGGCGGACGAGCCCCGTTCCCTTCGGGAAATCGTCGCCCGCCAGGGCGATCCTCGCGCCCCGCCGGACCGGCCGGTCGAGTCGGACGCGACCGCCCTCCCGACGGACGTTCTCGAAGATCTCCACGGCGTCCGCGCCGGCGGGGATCGCCCCGCCCGTCGCGATGGCGACCGCCTCGCCGGCACCGACCCGGCCCGGGAACGGCCGCTCGGCGAAGACCTCGCCCACGACGCGCAGGCCGACCGGGGTCCGTGCGGTCGCCTCCCGGGCGTCCCGGCTCCTCACGGCATAGCCGTCCCATCCCGCGCGGTCGAACGGCGGCACGGAGCGAGCGGCCCGCACGGGGCGGGCGGCGACCCGGCCGCCGGCCTCCGCGACGCCGATCGACTCGACCCGGGCGATGGGGCGGACCGCGGCGAGCAGCCGTCGCCGGGCGGCCTCGGCGGAGGTCAGTCGACCGAACAGGTGCGCTTCCATGGTCACGCTAGGTGCCCCGCTCGATACGGGAGCGCGCCGCCCGGTGCCCGGCGGCCAGGCACCGCGCCAGCGGTTCGCCCGCGAACCAGGAACCGTAGAAGCCCCCGCGGAACGCGTCCCCGGCGCCGATCAGCGTGCGGACCCGGCGGGGCGCGCGAGCGTCCACGTGGACGGAGCCGCCGCGGTAGAACGCCGTGGCCCCGTCGGCGCCCTCGGTCCGCACGACGAGGCTCAGCTGGCGCAGGAGCCCGGCAGGGCGGTCCGCTCTCGCCCACGCGACGGCCCGATCGATCTCGGCCCGATTCCCGAAGAGCACCTCGGTGAACGGCAGGATCGAACGGAACCTTCGAGCGTCCCAGCGGTAGAAGATCTCCTGCGCCGGGTCCAGGACGACATGCTGTCGGCCGGCGCGGGCGGCGCGCGCGAGGCGGAGGTGGTAGGCCGGGTCCCCGGTGCTCAAGTGGAGCCACCGGTACGCCCGCCACCACGGTCCGGGAAGCCCCGAGGGGGCCCGGGTCATCGGTCCCTGTTGGATCAGGGTCCTGGCCGGTCCCCTCCCGAGCTCGAGGATCGTGCACGTCGGCGTCGGCGTGCCCGCGACCGTGGTGAGGCCGCGCAGGTCGATCCCGCGGGCGGCCAGCCGGGCGCGGAACTCCGGCGGGAACCGATCGCCGACCCGGCTGAGGAGCCCGACGCGCACCCCGCCGGAGCGGGCCGCGAGCGCGAGGTTCGTCGCGGTCCCGCCGAGCTCGACCCGCTCGGCCAGGACCGGCGCGGTCCGGTCCGGGCCCGGCAGCGCCGCGAGCCGCAGGAAGTGATCGACGTTGACGTGCCCGGCGACGAGCAGCTCGCGGGCCGCGCGGCCGGGTCCGCCCGACGACACCACGGGCCGTCGACCGTCCGACGGAGATAGCGGTTCGGCCCCCGAGAGGGGCCGGCTTAAGCGAGCCGGACCCTCCGCCGGGCCGCGGCGGTCGATGCTGGTCGAGGGCGCGGTGCTGGACGTCGACGGCCCGCGCCCGGCGTACGTCCGGCTCCGGGACGGGTTCGTCGAGGAGGTCGGCTCGCCGGGAAGCGCCTCCTCCCACGGCCGCGAGCGGGCGGTCCGAGGGATCGTGGTCCCCCCGCCGGTGAACGGCCACACCCACCTGGGGGACGCCGTCTCGGTGCGGGAGCCGCCCGCAGGACCCGTCGAGGAGCTCGTCGCGCCTCCCCACGGCTACAAGTTCCGACTCCTCGCCACGGCCCCCCGCGCCCGCAAGACCGCGGCGATGCGGCTCGCGCTTCGCCGCATGGCCCGGGAGGGGGTCGCGGCGGTCGTGGACTTCCGCGAGGAGGGCCGGGCGGGGGTCGACCTCTTGCGGGCCGCCCTGCGGGATCAGCCGGTCCAAGGCGTGGTCTTCGGTCGCCCGCTCCGCCGGCCGATCGAGGCGGAGGAGCTGCGGGAGCTCCTGGCCACGGCGGACGGCATCGGGCTCTCGAGCGCCCGGGACGAGGCCCCGGAGGACCGGCGTGCGGTCGCCCGGGCCGCCCACGACGCGGGCAAGCGCTTCGGGCTGCACGCGAGCGAGGCGGTCCGGGAGGCCCCCGAGTCCTACCTGGACCCGGCCCCGGACCTGCTCGTGCACCTCGCCAAGGCGACCGCCGACGACCTGGCGGCCGTGCGCGACGCCGGGGTGACCGTGGCGGTCTGCCCGCGGTCGAACGCCCTGTTCGGCCGGCAACCCGACCTCGAGGCGATGGAGCGGACCGGCCTCCGCCTGCTGATCGGTACCGACAACGCCATGTTCCACGCGCCGTCCGTCTGGTCCGAGCTGCAGTTCGCCTACGCCGCCAGCCGCCTGGTCGGGCGGCCCGCCTCGGCGGCGTTCCTCGCTCGCGCCGCGCTGGTCGAGCCCTGGCGGTGGCTCGGGCAGCCCG
This sequence comes from Thermoplasmata archaeon, assembly GCA_030044695.1. Classification (GTDB taxonomy): domain Archaea; phylum Thermoplasmatota; class Thermoplasmata; order Lutacidiplasmatales; family UBA184; genus Lutacidiplasma. The sequence goes on along the minus strand of JASIDM010000012.1, from coordinate 5,034 downwards.
GGGCGGCCCGCATCGCCCCGGGGAACCCGGTCCGGCCCCTCGTGCTCCGGCTCCCGCCGGACGATCCGGCGTACCAGGTCGTGACGCGGACCACCGAACAGGTTATCGTGCGCCCCCGGCCCGGGCGGAGCGGCCCCTCCCCATGAAGCTCGACGAGCTGTACGCCCTCCTGCGTCGGCGGGGGTTCCTCTGGCCGACGGCCGAGATCTACGGCGGCGCCCAAGGTCTCTACGACTACGGCCCCCTCGGCACGGCGCTCAAGCGCCGCTTGGAGGAGGCGTGGGTGAGCTGGTTCGTCGGTCGCTCGCCGGACTACTACCGCATCGAGCCGGCGGAGATCGTCCCGGAGGCGGTCGTCCGTGCCTCCGGCCACCTGGAGAACTTCACCGATCCCGAGATCACCTGCGACGCCTGCCACGCGACGTTCCGCGCGGAGACGGTCCTCGAGAAGGTCCGGCCCAACGGGATCGACGGGCTCGCCCCCGCGCAGATCGAGGAGGTCGTGCGGAGCCACCAGGTCCGATGCCCGAGCTGCGGCTCGACGGCCCTCAGCGTGCCGGCGGCGTTCAACCTGATGTTCGACGTGCCGTTCGGCGTCGCCCGGACCGAGCGCGCCTACCTCCTTCCCGAGACCGCGCAGGCGAGCTACCTCGCGTTCGCCCGGATGTGGGAGGTCGGGCGCAAGGCGCTCCCGCTCGGGATCGCCGTCGTCGGGCGGGTGTACCGCAACGAGATCGCGCCGCGCCAGGTGCTGTTCCGCCTGCGGTCGTTCACGCAGGCCGAGCTGCAGATCTTCTTCGACCCCGAGGAGCCGCCGGGCCACCTCGGGAGCCTCGCCGACGAGAAGGTCCCGGTGCTCCGGGCCGAGCGGCGCGAGCGCGGCGAGGGGTCGGTCGAGCTGGTCCCCGCCCGCGAGCTGGTCGCCGGGGGGCTCCCGGAGTTCTACGTCGACCACCTCGTCCACCTCCTGCGGTTCCTGCGGGACGTGCTGCGCTACCCTGCCGAGCGGATCCGCTTCTTCGAGAAATCCGACAAGGAGCGCGCCTTCTACAACCGGCTCCAGTTCGACGCCGAGGTGTACACCGAGAGCCTTGGCGGCTTCAAGGAGGTCGGGGCCGTCCACTACCGCGGCGAGTACGACCTTCGCCGCCACGCCGAGGGTTCGGGCAAGGACCTGTCGGTGAGCCGGGGCACCGACCGGCGGCTGGTCCCGCACGTGCTGGAGCTGACCTTCGGGGTCGACCGCAACCTCTGGACCCTGGCGGACGTCCTGCTCGGGCGCGACGGCGACCGCACCGTCTTCCGACTGCCGGCGTACCTCGCCCCCGTGGCGGTAGGGGTGTTCCCCTTGATCGCCAAGGAGCATCGCGCCGTCGCGGAGGCCCTGACCGAGCAGCTGCTGGCGGCCGGGATCCCGGCCGAGTACGACGAGGCGAGCTCGATCGGCAAGCGGTACGCGCGCATGGACGAGGCGGGGACCCCGTTCTGCGTCACCGTCGACGGCGGTACCGTCGGCGAGGGACCCGAGCACGGCACGGTGACGCTGCGCAGCCGGGACACGAAGGGTCAGGAGCGGGTCCCGGCCGCCGAGCTCGTGGCGCGCCTGGCTCCCGCGCTCCGTCCCCCCCGACCGTCGGGGTCGTGACGGCCCGGAGCGTCGGCGCGAACCGCTATATCTCGCGAGCCCCGTGCTACGGTGTCGATGTCCGACGGACCGACGCCCCCGACGAGCGGCGCGTCGACCGCGGCGCAGCTCCGCCGCTCCCGGTTCCTCGGCCAGCAGTACGCCGATGTCACCAAGCTGCTCGAGATGGCGGCACGGCAGGACCAGGTGGCGGCCCGGTACGAGCAGCGCGTCTCGCGGATCAACACCAAGATCGAACGGCTCCGCCACCAGGCGACGTTGCTGCGGGAGAAGGGCCAGAAGGTCCTGGGCGGGGTGCCGGTGATCGAGCAGGAGATCAAGCAGCACCAGCGGGACGTCGACGCCGCGACGTCCCGCCGCTCGGCGGCGGCCCTGACGAGCGACGTCACCGCGCTCCACTACCGCATCCGCAAGCTCCAGCAGAAGGTCGTCGACCTGCAGCAGAAGGCGCGCTCGCTCGAACTGCGGGCCGCCCAGCGGACCCAGAAGACCGCCGAGCTGAAGGTGAAGGTCGATCGCTACCTCGAGGCCGCCCACCTCGCGGGCCAGGAGGCGACCCAGTTCCGTCACCGGGCCGATCGCCTCCAACTGGCCGCCGAACAGGACGCCGCGACCACGGCGACGCCGCCGCCAACAGCCGCCCCGGCCGCCTCCCCGCCCCCCGCGACGACGTCGTCGGAGCCGACGTCGCCCCCACCGTCATGAAACTGATCGTCACGGTCGGGATGCCCGGCTCGGGCAAGGACGAGCTCGTCGGGGTCGCCCGCTCGATCGGCCTCGCGACGCTCAAGATGGGCGACCTGGTCCGCAACGAGGCGTCCCGGCGCGGGATCGCGCCGAACGGCTCGGCGCTGTCGCGCCTCGCCGCGGAGGAGCGCGACAAGCACGGCGCCGCCATCTGGGCCCAGCGGGCGCTGCCGAAGCTGATCGAGACGAAGATGCTCGTCGACGGCTGCCGCTCCGACGCGGAGATCACCTGCTTCCGCCACCAGTTCGGGGACCTGTTCGTGCTCGGGATCTTCTCCTCGCCGGAGACCCGCTACGAGAGGATGCAGCGGCGCGGGCGCTCGGACGACGGCGCCAACCTGCAGGAGTTCTTCGACCGGGACCAGCGGGAGCTCAAGTTCGGGATCGGCGGGGCGTTCATCCTCGCCGACGGCATGCTCGTCAACGAGGGGGACCTCACCTCGTTCCGCTCGGCGGCCCGCGAGACGCTCACGCGGATCCTCGCCCGCGAGGCCTGAGGGGCGGAGCGGGCGGCGCTAGCGCGTCGCCGCGGGGCCGGACGCCCCGCCGAGGCGGTCCCGCACGGAGGCGAACCTCTCGCGATCGACGACCACCGCGACGCGGCGGCGGCCCTGCGCGAGGCGATGGGCCTGGGTCGCCAGGTGGTCGTCGCGGGCGGCCGCGAGGCGCCGCGAGCCCCGGCCCCCGGCGACGGAGCGGTCCCAGCTCAGGGCGAAGGCGTCCGCGGACGACGGCTTGGGCGGGGATCGGCCCAGGCGGTGCTCCCGCACCGTGCGGCGGACGAGCTCGACGTAGCCGATGTGCTCCGTGAACAGGTCCGCCGACTCCTCCTCGTTGGGGTCCAGGGAGCTCACGGCGACGCCGCGGGCCCCGCCCCAGGCGAGGGCCTCGAGGAACGCCGGGTTCGGGACCCTGACCTCGCCGAAGCGGCAGAGCCCGCGGACCTCGCTCAGCTCCACGGGGGTGAGGGGCACCACGGGCTCGGCGGGAGCGTCGACGAAGTACTCGACGAGCCCGTGCAGCTCCTCGGCGGCGACGCCGGCGCCGATCGCCTCCGGGGCGAACCCGTCCAGGGCCGGCGCGATCGCGAGGGCGTCCGACGCGAGGCCCCGGACCGGCCCGAGCAGGAGGAACGTCCCGCCGGCGGAGACCGTCGAGGCGATCACGGCCCCTCGCGCTCCGCGAGCGCCTCGAGCAGCTCGTCGGGGTCGCGATGGCGCTTCAGCTCGGCGACGGTGAGGATCGGCAGGCCGTCGATCGCCGTGCGGTGGGCGCTCTCCCGGACGACGAACATGGCGTGGCCCTCGGCGACGCGCGCGATCTCGTGGAGGATCTCGGCCCGGCGCGCGGCCGTCCGCAGGCTGCCGACGCCCGTCAGCAGGACGTCCTGGGCCCGGGCCAGGGCGTCGAACGGGGCGCGCACGGTGATCGTGACCTCGAGGCCGAGGCCGTCGAGCTGCCGGAACACCCCGTCGAGCAGCGTGTCGCCGGTCGGGGCCGGACGGCGCTCGACCTCGTTCGCCGTCGCGTCCGGGCTCCGCGGGGTCTCGCGCGGCACGGCGGGCTCGAACAGGTCCAGCGGTCGCACCAGCGGCTCGTCGAAGTGCGCTTCGATCCGCTCGATCACGCCCGCCTCGGCCCCCTGGCCCTCCTCGTACAGCTGGATGGCGCGTCGGGAGACGCCGGCGATCGCCGCGAGCGCGCCGAGGGAGAGCCGGCGCTCGAGACGGAGCTCGCGCAGACGGTCGCCATCGACCCGGGCGAACACCCCGCCGGGGCTCGCGTACAGGAACGGCGGCAGCGCCTTCTCGAGGTACTCCCGCAGCGTGCCCTCGTGGACGATCGGCACGCCGTAGCGCGTGTAGACGACCCCCTCCTCGAGGGCGGCCGCGCCCGAGCGCTGCCCGAGGACCAGGACCACCGCCGGGAACAGCCGCCCGAGCTCCTGGAGCCGGGTCGCCTCCTCGGCGTCCAGCGCGTCGACGTTCTTGAGCGCCTTGATGAGGAGCAGCGTCGCGTCGCGCCGCGCGACGAGATCGAAGCTCGACGGCCGGGCGCCGGTCGTCGCGGCCACGTAGAAGCCGGCCTGCTCGAGCAGCTCCCGGATCCGATCGATCCAGCGGTCCCTCGGACGGGCCATCGACGTTCCCCCTAACGATTCGAGTTATCTCTTCTATATAAATACCCATGAACCGCCCCCTCGGCGGGCCGCACCGGCCCGGGCCGAACCGTCATCCCCCTGGGCCCCTAGCCGCGACGGTGCCGACGACGCTCCACCCGGTGCTGAACCGACGGGGCGTCGTCCTCCGGTCGGCCCGCGGGCGGCCCAGCGCCGTGGTGATCGCCGACCTCCACCTCGGCCTCGCGGCGCGGGCGGAGTCGCCGCTCGGTCCTCCCGGGGCGTCGGCCCCCGAGCTCGCGGCGTCGGCCGTCGGGATCTGCCGCGAGGCGCGCGTTCGGCGCCTGATCGTCGCCGGGGACGTCAAGCACCCGATCGTCGGCGTGCCGTCGTGGCTTCGTCCGGTCGTCTTCGACGTCTTCGCGACCCTCCTCCACGCCGGGATCCGGCCGGAGGTGGTGCTCGGCAACCACGACGTGGGGCTCGAGCGCCACCTCCCCCGCGAGGTGCGGGTCCACCCTCC
>JASIDM010000119.1 GCA_030044695.1 Thermoplasmata archaeon | reverse complement strand
CTGCCAAAGCCGTCCGGCGAGGGCTCCTCGGCTCCGCTCGAACGCCCGGGCCATCGCCGGGACCACCGACGGGGAGGCGAGCATGTTCCCCTGGCAGGTGAACCCCTCGCCGGTCTGGTGCAGGGCGTGCTCGATGCACTTGGCGCCGGTCCAGCCGGCGGCCCGCCCCCGCCGATCGACCACGCCCAACTGACGGTGGGCCCGACGCGGGTCGGCCCGGGTCAGACGACGGACCACCTCCTCCGCCGCGAGACCGCGACGGAGCAGGCGGAGACCGTTCGGTCCGTAGGTATAGTTCGCCATCGCCTGGGTCGCGACAGCGCCGACCTTCCACTCGGCCCAGGGCACGATGGCGCCCACGCTCGCCGGCTTCGTGGCGACCGCGACGCCCCAGAACTTCCGCCCTTCGTCGCAGGCCACGATCGAGAACGTGCCATGTTCCCCCCGGCCGTACATCGATCGCGGCAGACGTGGGCTCGGGTAAGACGCCTCCGGAGGTCGCTGGGCCCGGGTCGGTCCGGGCTGGACCCGCGGTCGGTCGGCGGTGGGAGGGGCGATGGCCCCCGCTCGGCGCACGACCTCGGACCAAGGTCGGGCGACCACGGCCGAGCTAGCGTTTAATCCCGCGCGCCCGCTCCTGCGGTCGTGGCGTCCAGTGCCCGTCGGCTCGCCGCGATCATGTTCACCGACATGGTCGGCTACTCTCGCCTGGCCCAAGCCGACGAAGGCGCCGCGTTGGCGTTGCTCGACCGCCACAACCGGCTCCTGCGTCCGGTGTTCGCCAAGTTCCGGGGACGGGAGGTGAAGACGGTGGGCGACGCGTTCCTCGTCGAGTTCGAGAGCGCGCTGGACGCCGTGAACTGCGCCCTGGAGCTCCAAGCGACCCTACGGGAGCACAACCTCTCCGTCGCCGAAGGAGAGCGCATCCTGGTCCGCGTGGGGATCCACGTCGGCGATGTGGTGCGGACCGACGGGGACGTCCTCGGCGATGCGGTGAACATCGCTTCCCGCATCGAGCCCCTCGCCGAGCCCGGGGGGATCTGCCTCACGCAACAGGTCGTCGACCAGGTCGTGAACAAGGTCGCCGCTCCCCTCCAACGGCTCCCGCCGACCGCCCTCAAGAACATTCGGCTGCCGGTGACCGTGTACCGGATCGCCCTGGCAGGCGCGGTCGCCGTGGCCTCTCCCGGCGGAGGGTCCGGCCCGGATACCCGCCACCTCGCCGTCCTCCCGCTCGCCAACATCAGCCCCGATCCCCAGGATGCGTACTTCGCGGACGGCCTCACGGAGGAGCTGATCTCCGTGCTGTCGCAGGTCCGTGACCTCAGCGTCATCGCGAGGACCTCGGTGATCCAGTACAAGGAGGCCCCGAAGCCGGTCGCTCAGGTCGGCGCCGATCTCGGCGTCGACACCGTGCTGGAGGGGAGCGTCCGCAAGGCCGGCAATCGGATCCGGATCGCCCTGCAGCTGATCGACGTCGCGACCCAGGGCCACATCTGGACGGGAACGTACAACCGTGAGCTCGACGACGTCTTCGCCGTCCAGGAGGACGTCGCCCAGCGCACGGCCGAGGCCCTCCGCCTGGAGTTCGCTCGCCAGGGTCCCGCCTCAAGGGACCGCCGGCCGACGGCGAACCTGGAGGCCTACGACCTGTACCTCCGAGGTCTCGTGGCGGGCAGTATCCCGGCCGTCAAGGAGATCCAGGAGGCCCTGCGGTGCTTCGAGCAGGCGACGGTCCTCGACCCGAGCTTCGCCGAGGCGTACGCGGCCTGGGCCGATCTGTACGTGCGCGCGGCGGGCGACACCCTCCCGATGGCCGACGTGATGCCCAAGGCGCGCCCCTTGGCCGCCCGCGCCCTCGAGCTGGATCCGGGGTCGTCGGACGCTCACGCGGCGCTCGCGAACATCGCCTTCCAGTTCGATCAGGATTGGGGGTACGCCGAGGCGGAGTTCCGCCGGGCGATCGCCCTCAACGGCAGCAACGTGATGGCGCACCGCTTCCTCGCCCTCATGCTGATCGCGCTGGACCGTCTGGACGAGGCGCGCGACGAGACGCGCCAGGTCCTCCGTCTCAATCCGAGCGGGGACGCCAGGGCGACCCTGGGCCTCATCGACATGCTCGACGGGGAGTTCGAGGCGACCCTGGAGCTGGGACGCCATGAGGTCGCGACCGACCCCACCTCGGTAGGCAACCACGTCTACCTCGGGCTCGCCTACGCGTCGGCGGGCAAGATGGACGAGGCGCGCCGGGAGGCGGAGTTCCCCGTCGAGGGCGCCGACGACACGGTCGCGTTCGACCATGCCCTCCTCAACGCGGTCGTCGGCCGGCCCGAGCGGGCGCGCGCCGTCGCGGCGATCGTCGAGCGGGGCGAGGCGAAGTCCTACACCTCCGGCACCCACCTGGCGATGCTCTACGCGAACCTTGGGGAGCCCTCTCGGGCCCTCGATCTGCTCGAGGAGGCGTACCGACAGGGGGATCGGGTCCTCTGGCTCTGGTACCGCGGGGTCTGGTTCGACCCGATCCGCCACGACCCCCGATTCCTCGAGCTGCTCCGCCAGTACGGAGTCCCCACGGCCAGGGTCCGCGGTCCCCCGGACCCGCACGCCCCGGACCGGACTGGGGTCTGACCCCGCCACGGTCACCCGCGCGTTGCGGCCCGCCCCCGGACGGGGCCTCGACCGAGGGGGGCCGGCGTCGCGGGAGCCGGCCCAAGCGTTCAAGTGGGCGACGTATATCCGGGGCCGCTATGCAGACGCATCGGGTTCGGGGCCCGCGCGTGGCGTACGGGCTCCTCTGGTTCGCTCTCACCGCGCTCGTGCTATCGACGATCGGTGCCTCGGCCGCCTTGGCTGAGCCGGCGGCCTCGTCCGTGGCCGACAGCTCGTCCGGAGCGCATGCGGCGCTCGCCGCGACGCCGTTCCTCGCGCCGACCGATCCGCCCGCGATCGAACCCCGCCTCGTCGCGACGGTGCCCGTGGGG
>JASIDM010000118.1 GCA_030044695.1 Thermoplasmata archaeon | reverse complement strand
GCCCCGCGACCGAACGCCGCGCCCGAGGAGGCGGCCCCGACGGTCGAGGTCCTGGAGGGCGGCGAGGAGGTCGGCCGGCTCCCGCTCCCGCGTCGCGCGCGGGGCGAGGTCTTCGGCATCGCCAGTCAGCTGCTCGGGGCGGCGAGGATCCGCGTGATGTGCGAGGACAACACCTCGCGGATGGGCCGGATCACCGGGAAGATGAAGAAGAAAATGTGGATCCGCGAGGGGGACCTGCTGATCCTGCGTCCCTGGGGGTTCCAGGAGGGGAAGGCGGACATCCTGTTCCGCTACAGTCGGACCCAGTCGCAGTACCTCCAGCGCCGCAACCTCCTGCCGGAGTCGATGAGCACCTTCCTCGCGCCGGAGCCCGCGTCCGAAGGGACCCCTCCGACCTAGGCCCGACATGTGGGCCGCCGCTCCGCGCCCGCTCTCGGCCGACGAGGCCCGGGCCGTCGAGCTCAACGCCGTCGCGCTCGGGGTCTCGCTCGACGCCCTGATGGAGAACGCCGGCCGGGCCGTCGCCGAGGAGGCGACGCGGCACCTTCCGCCGCCGCCGGCCCGCGTGGCGATCGTCGCATCGACCGGCAACAACGGCGGCGACGGCACCTGCGCCGCCTTCTACCTCCACCAGTGGGGGTACTCCCCCGAGGTCTGGCTGACCCGCCCACCGGTGGAGATCCGCTCCCGCTCGGCGCGACGCTGCTTCGATAGGATCGAGCACCGGCTCCCCATCCACATCGCCGTACCGCGGCAGGAGGAGCTCGCCTCGATGCCGCTCGTCGTCGACGCGCTCCTCGGCACCGGCCAGGCCGGCACCCTGCGCTCCCCGATCCGCGAGGCCGTGGAGGTCGTTCGGGCTAGCGGGGCCCCCGTGCTGGCGGTCGACCTGCCGACGGGCACGAGGAGCCCCGAGGGGATCCGGGCCAGCTGGACCGTCACGCTCACGGCGATCAAGCAGGAGATGAACCCCGCCACGGCGGGCGAGGTCGTCGTCCGGGACATCGGGATCCCCGTCGAGGCGTGGCAGCGGACCGGGCCCGGGGAGTTCGCCTTCTTCCGTTCCCCCAACGGCACGAGCGACCGGGGCCGTTCGGCGAGGGTGCTCGTCATCGGCGGAGGGCCCTACGCCGGCGCGCCAGCGCTCGCCGCGCTCGCGGCCCTGCGGTCGGGCGCCGAGCGGGCGACGGTCCTCGCTCCGCGGGGGGCTGCGGAGCTCGTGCAGGGGTTCTCGCCCAACCTGGTCGTCCGACCCGTCGGCTCGGGTCGGTTCGGCCCGGCGGACGTGGCGGACCTCCTCACGGAGGTGCGCGCCGCGCCCCCGGCCGCGATCGCCCTCGGGATGGGCGCCGGGGCCGCGCCGCAGACGCTCCAGGCGCTGCGGTCGCTGGAGCAGGAGCTCGCGGGATCGGTTCCGATGGTCGTCGACGCCGACGGCCTCGCCGCGCTGCCAGCGGCGGAGGCGAGGACCGCCGGGGCGACCGCGCCCCTCGCCGCCACGCCGAACGCCGGCGAGTTCGCCCGGTGGTTCGCCGCGACGGACCCGTCGACCCCGCTCGCGCCGGCCCCGCGACGGACGGAAGCGATGCGCGCCGCGGCCCGGTCGCGTCTGCTCCTGGTCGCCAAAGGCGAGCCGGACCTCGTCACGGACGGTCAGTCGGTCGCCGAGAACCACCACCACCACCCGGCGATGACGGTCGGGGGCGTCGGCGACGTCCTCGCCGGCGTCCTCACCAGCCTGCTGGGCAGCGGGGTCGAGCCGTTCGCCGCCGGCCGCCTCGCGACGTACTGGGTCGGCGAGGCCGGGATCGTCGCGGCCTCCCGCCGCAGCTTCGGCCTGACGGCGACCGATCTCCTCGAGGAGCTCCCGGCGGCCCTCGCCGCCGGGCTCGCGCGGGCCCGTCGGGCCGGTTGACCGCCCGGCCTAGGCGTACCGGACGCGGCCCCGGATCGCCTTCGCCCGCGCCCGGACCTCCCGGGCGCCGGCGGGGTTCCCTTCGGCGTAGCCGGCGTGGAACGCCCGCAGCAGGCTCGGAGCCCGCGGGCTCAGCGCCTTCAGGTCCTCCTCGACCAGGTGCAGGTCGATCCCCAGCTCCTCGAGGCCAGCGTTGCGCGAACCCATGGAGAGGTCCAGGAAGGCGACCGGTCCGGCGGCTCCGTCCGGGAGGAGGACGTTGGAGCTCGTCAGGTCGCCGTGGGAGATCCGCCCCGCGTGCAGCCGCCCCAGGGCTCGCCCGAACGTCTCGAGGGCCTTGGCGAGGTCGGTCGGCGCCACGTTCGGGTCCTGCAGCACCGCCTTGAGGGTCGGTCCCGGCAGCTCCTCCAGGACGAGCTGGCACCGCTCCAGGTCCAGGTCGTAGACGATCGGCGTGCGGACCCCCAGCCGGCGGGCCTCGACCAGCAGCCTCGCCTCGGTGCGGGTCCGCTCGCGGCGCAGGCGCTCGTCCAGCGCCTTGGGCCGGTACTTCTTCGATCCCCGGGACTTGAGCACCGCCCGGAAGCCCAGCCAGTCGACGGCGCGGAGGACCGCTTCGGCCCCCTCGGAGACCGGCCGACCGGAGAGCTCGTCGGGGGCGGCCATGAGGGGTCCTCCGGTCCCGCTAGCGCGCCCGGCGCGAGGCGATCACGCGGACCATCGCCTCGCGGGCGAGACGGGCGGCCAGGGCGCTCGTGTTCCCCTGGTCGTAGGGGGGCGCGACCTCCATGATGTCGAGCCCGGCGAGGCGCGGGGCGGCCAGGTCGAGCACGTGCTTCACGTCGCGGGGGGTGAGGCCGAACGGCTCCGGCGTGCCGGTGGCGCCGGCGTAGGCGGGGTCGATCGCGTCGATGTCGAGGGAGATGTACAGGCGCTCGGTCTTCAGCATGTTGAGGGCGCGCTGCACCGACGCCTGGATCCCGTCGCGGGCGATCTCGTGCGCCGTCACGAACGGCATCCCGATCGCGCGGTTGTCGTCGATCTCGTCCTTGGAGACGGAGCGGACGCCGAGGACCACGACGTTGCGGGCGCCGACCTTCTCGACGATCCGGCGCGCGGAGCAGGCGTGGCTCCGGGCGTCGCCGAGGTAGCTCGACCGGAAGTCGAGGTGGGCGTCCAGGTACAGGACCCCGAGGCTCGGCGCGTCGTCGGGGTACGCCTCGACGGACGGCGGGGCACAGGCGTGGTCGCCGCCCAGCAGGATCGGGAACTTGCCGGCCCGGTACACGGGCCGCAGCTCGTCGCGGACGGCCCGGACCATCTCCTCCGCGCTGCCGAACTCGTCGGTGTTGCCGAGATCGTGGATCTTCGCCTCGGCAAGGTCGACGCCCGTCTCGAGGTCGTACGACTCGAAGTTCCAGGAGTGGTGCCGGATCGAGTCCGGGCCGAAGCGCGCTCCGGGACGGAACGACGTCGTGCGATCGAACGGGACGCCGAGGAGGACGAACTCGGCCTCCTCGAAGCTCGCCGAGGCGTCGGCGAAGCTCGTCAGACGGGCCACGGCCGGCCAGCCGGGGGCCCGCTATAACGCCCCGCCCCCGGCGGCCGGGCCGGCGGGTCGTGGCGCGTCGCGCGGAGGGCGGCGCCACCGCGCCAGCAGGCCCATCTCGCCGTAGAGCATCTCCATCAGCGCGAGGGAGACCGCGGTCGTCGCGATGACCATGGCGTACAGCCCGACGCTCCCCCACAGGGCGATCGTCACCGCGCCGACGAGCGGCCCGATGCTCCACAGCGTCGAGTTGACCAGGGCGAACGCCCCCTGCGCCTCGGCCTGGTGGTGCGCGGGGGCGGTGCGGGCGACCCAGGACTGCATCCCCGGACCGACCAGGGCGAGCCCGGCGTAGCGGACGGACTGCGCGGGCACGCAGCCGAGCCAGCTCGTCGAGAAGGCGAAGATCGCCGTGGCACCGATGGCGAGGAGCGTGCCGTACCAGATCGCCCGGATCTCCCCGCGACGGTCGATCCAGCGGCCGAGCGGCAGCGACACCAGCGCGCCGGTGAGCAGGCCGGCGACGGCGACGAGGCTCACCTCGAAGTCGTTGGCCCCCAGCTGAACGGCGAGGTAACCGTAGTACGCCCCCAACGCCCCGTTGCCGATCGCCCGGATCGACACGGCGAACGAGAAGGCGTACACCGGCCGCAGGACGCCGGGCGCCGGTGGGCTCCGGGCCGGGGCGGGGACCGGCGCCTCCGGCACGAGCAGGACCACGACCGAGACCGTGCCGACCATCACGGCGACGACGAACGGGAAGAGGGCGGCGAGCCCGAACTGGAGCGTCACCCATCCGGCCAGGAGGAAGCCGACGACCCCGCCCGCGCTGGAGGTGGCGTTCAAGAGGCCGTAGCCGAAGCCCCGTTCGCCGACGTGGGTGACGTCCGCGACGTAGGCGTTGTACGCCGGGGAGCCGATGGCGAGCGCGAGCTGGGCGGCGACGAAGAGCGCGCCGGCGGCGAGGTAGCCGGGGGCGAAGACGATCGCGAGGAACAGCGGGAAGGCGCTCGCCTCCCCGGCGATCAGGAACGGCCGACGTCGACCGGCGCGATCGCTCAGCCGACCGAGCCAGGGCCCGACCAGGCTCGCCGGGACGTAGGCGAGGGAGAGGATCACCAGGGCCGCGGGAAGGCTCGCCCCCTTCACCTCGACCAGGTAGAGCGGGAGGAACACGACGAACAGGCCGCCCCGGTTGCTCGCGAGGAGGGAGTAGAGCGACAGGGCGACGAGGTCCCGCCGGGCCATGGCCAACGCGTGGGCTGGCCGGAGCCTACTAAAGCGGTCGGTCCGCCGACCGCGCGGAGGACGCGTTAAGAGCCGGGACTCCCGTTGGACGTTCGGGTGCGTCGATGGCCTCCGACTCCCGCCTTCTGCGCACGGACGAGGAGGACGGCGTCTGCTGCCTCGTCCTCAGGAATCCCCCGGTGAACGCCCTTTCGCAGGCCGTGCTGTCGGAGCTGGGCGCGCAGCTCGGGGCCCTCGCCGCGGACCCGAAGCTCCGGGCCGTGGTCGTCGGCGGCGACGGGGCGAACTTCAGCGCGGGGGCGGACCTCAAGGAGCTCGCGACGACCGATCCGACGAGCGGCCCGGAGCTGCTCCGCCGCGCCCTCGGGACGTTCCGCGCGCTCGCCGAGCTCCCGGTCCCCACGATCGCCGCGGTCCATGGGTTCGCCGTCGGCGGGGGCCTGGAGCTCGCCCTCGCCTGCGACCTCCGCGTCGCGGACGACTCGGCCAAGTTCGGCGCGCCGGAGGTGCAGCACGGGCTCCTCCCGGCGTACGGCGGGAGCCAGCGGCTGCCGAGGCTCGTCGGCCCGGCGAAGGCGAAGGAGCTGATCTTCACGGGCTCGCTCGTCAACGCCACGGAGGCGCTGCGGCTCGGGCTGGTCAACAAGCTGGTCGGCTCCGGCCAGGACCTGCGGGCCGCTCGGGACCTCGCCCACACGATCGGTCAGCGGGCCCCCCGGGCGGTGCGGGCGGCGAAGCGGGCGATCTCGCGCGGGATCGAGCTCGGGCTTGACGAGGGGCTCGCCCTGGAGGCGAAGCTGTTCGTCGAGGAGGTCCTGCCGAGCGCGGACCTCGTCGAGGGGCTGCGGGCGTTCTCCGAACGGCGTCCGCCGAAGTTCACCGGGGGCTGACCGATGGCGATCGACTTCGAGTTCACCGCCGACCAGGAGGCGTTCCGCGCCGCGGTCCGCGAGTTCCTGCAGCGCGAGGTCGCCCCGGTCGTCGCGGAGATGGACGAGCGCGAGGAGTTCCCGGCCGCGAGCGTCCGTCGCATGCAGCAGGAGGGCTACTTCGGCGTGCCGATCCCCGAGGAGTACGGAGGTCTCGGCCTCGGCAAGGTCGGCTACTGCATCCTGCTGGAGGAGCTGGGCAAGGTCGACGCCTCCCACGGCACGATCGTGGGGGCCCACACCTCGCTCGGCACGACGCCGCTCCTGTACTTCGGCACGGAGGATCAGAAGCGCCGGTACCTGGTGCCGGCGGCGAAGGGCGAGCGCCTGCTCGCCTTCAGCCTCACCGAGCCCGGCTCCGGCAGCGACTCCGGGGCGGTCCACACGCTGGCGGAGCGCTCGGGCGACCGGTGGATTCTCACCGGGACGAAGCTGTACGTCTCCAACGGCCGCGAGGCCGACACCGTCGTCGTGCTCGCCGCGAGCGATCCCACCCGCGGCCCGAGCGGAGGGGTCACGGCGTTCCTGCTCGACAAGGGGCTGCGCGGGTTCTCCGTCGGGCGCTGCGAGCGGAAGATGGGCCTGCACGGCACCTCCACCGCCGAGCTCCTGCTCGACCACGTCGAGGTCGGGCCCGAGCAGGTCCTCGGCCCGGTCGGCCTCGGCTTCGTCGTCGCGATGACGGCGCTGGACGTCGGCCGGGTCTCGCTCGGGGCCGCCTCGCTCGGCGGGATGGAAGCGGCCGCGGCCGGGGCGCTCGCGTTCGCCCAGCAGCGGGTGCAGTTCGGTGCGCCGATCGCCCAGCACCAGGCGATCCAGTTCAAGCTCGCCGACATGGCGATGCGGATCCAGGCCCTGCGCTACCTCGTCTACCACGCCGCCGACCACCAGGACCGGCTCGGCACGGACCCGGCGCGGTGGGGGCGAGAGGCCCGCCACGACAAGACCCGGGAGGCCGCGACCGTGAAGTGCCTCGCCTCGGAATGGGCGAGCGACGTCATCGACCAGGCGCTGCAGATCCACGGCGGGCTCGGCTACATCCGAGGCACGCCGATCGAGCGGGCGTACCGCGACGCCCGCATCAGCGAGATCTTCGAGGGGACGAACGAGATCCAGCGGCTCGTCGTCGCCCGCGACCTCCTGGAGCGCGGGTTCTAGGGGCGGCTCGGACCGGCGTCGGTCCGGGCGAGCCGGGCCGCCTCGTCGCGGAGCTCGCGCCGCAGGACCTTCTGGATCGCGCTCCGGGGGAGGCTCGCGCGGAAGCGGACCTCGCGGGGGGCCTTGTAGTGGGCGAGGTGGGCCCGGACGTGGTCGATCAGCGCCGCCGGGTCCGGCGTGGCGCCGGGGGACGGCACCACGAACGCCCAGGGGACCTCCCCGAGCAGGCGGTCCGGGGCGGCGACGACGGCGACGTCGGCGACCCCCGGCGCGCTCCGCAAGATCTCCTCGACCTCGCGCGGGTAGACCTTCATCCCCCCGACGTTGATGAGGTCCTTCTTGCGGTCGACGAGGTAGGCGTAGCCGTCCTCGTCCAGGCGGGCGAGGTCGCCGGTGCGCAGCCAGCCGTCCTCCAAGACGGCGCGGGTCTCCTCGGGGCGGCCGTAGTAGCCGAGCATCACCTGCGGGCCGCGTACCTCCAGCTCACCGACCTCGCCGACGGCGAGCGGGCGACGGCCTTCCGGCTCGACGACCCGCTGGTCGGTATCGGGGACCGGAAGCCCGATGGAGCCGACCCGCCGCTCCCCTTCGACCGGGTTCACGTGCGTCACCGGCGAGGCCTCGCTGAGCCCGTACCCTTCCACGAGCCGTCCGCCGGTGACGGCCTCGAAGCGCTGCTGGACGTCCGGCGGCAGCGCGGCGGAGCCGCTGACGCAGTAGCGGATCGAGCCGAGGTGGTAGCGCGCGAGCTCGGGGCGGTCGAGCAGGGCGGCGTAGAGCGCCGGGACGGCCGGCAGCTGCGTGGGCCGGTGCCGGTGGATCAGGCGCAGCAGCTCCCGGGGCTCGGGGCGCAGCTGGAGGACGATCGTCCCGCCCTCGGCGATGGCGAGCAGGAACGCGACGGTGAGGCCGTAGATGTGGAACATCGGGATCGCCGCGAGGAACACCTCCTCCCCGGGCCGGCGCGTCGTGTTCCACGCATCGGCCTGGCGGACGTTGGCGAGCAGGTTGCGGTGGGTCAGCATCGCCGCCTTCGGTGCCCCGGTCGTCCCGCCCGTGTACTGCAGGACGGCGACGGACGACGCCGGGTCGATCGTCGCCCGGGGCGCGGGACCGCGGGAGCGCAGCGCCCGTCGCCACGCTCGGACCCGGGCGGCGCGCGGGAACGAGGTCGGCAGCTTCTGCCGGCGGACGACGACGTTGACGAACGGCCGCACCACCGCCGGGTAGAACTCGCGAAGCCGGGCGACGAAGACCACGGGGACCGCGCGCCCGGCGGCCCCGCGCTCCAGGTTCGGGTAGAACACCTCCAGGGTGACGAGCGCCCGCGGGGCGGCGTCCTGGAGCAGCCGGTCGAGGTCGTCGCCGATCCACAGCGGGCTGACCTGAACGACGGTCGCGCCGAGCCGCACGGCGGCGTAGAAGGCGATGGGGTACGCGGGGCAGTTCGGCAGCATCAGCGCGACCCGGTCCCCGACGCCGACCCCCTCCTCGGCGAGGGCGGCGGCGAACCGCTCCACCTCCCGCGCGAGCTGCCGGTAGCTCCATCGACGACCGTAGAAGAGGAGGGCCGTGCGGTCCCCCCAACGCGCGACGGACTCCTCGAACGCGTCGGTCAGCGTGCCCGCGGGAAGCTCCAGGTGGACCGGGATCCCGGGGGGATACCGGCGGAGCCAGGGCCGGTCCGTCTCGGAGGGGGAGGGGCCGCTCACGCAGGGTCCGGACGGGTGCCGCCAGGGTCGGCTCGCTCGAACTGCAGGCCGGGCCGATAGCTCGGCGCGAAGCGGACGGCGGTCCCGGGACGGATCAGCTCCTCGGTGCCGACCCCCCGGATCCATCCGCTGATCCGTCCCCCGCCGTCGAGCTCCACGACGACGTAGGCGTACGGGGCCTCGTTGACGAACTCGTCCGACGCCACGGCGACGACCGTGCCGGCGACGATCCGTCCCTGCTGAGCGAGGTCGACCTCCTCGAGCGGGCCGCCGCACTGCGAGCAGGCGAGGCCCCAGGTCGCGGTCCGCCGAGCGCACCGCCCGCACCGGAAGCCGCGGATCGTCCGGGCCGACTCGTACCCGGCGACGAACTCCGCGATGGAGTGCGGTCCGGCCGTCGGGGTCGCCACCGTCCGCTACCTCCGGGAGAAGATGTGAACGGAGCAGGAGCCGCCCGTCGCCCCGACGTTGTGGGCGAGGGCCGTCTCCGGGTGCGGGACCTCCCGTCCGCGGGCCCGGCCGTTCACCTGCTCGTAGATCTCGACGACCTGGCCGGCGCCGGTGGCGCTCACCGGATGGCCCTTCGCCTTGAGACCGCCCGAGGGGTTCACGGGGCGGGCGCCGTCGCGGGCCGTCGTGCCGTCCAGGCTCTCCTTCGCGGCGGTCCCCCGGGGGAAGACCCCCAGGTCCTCCAGCGCGAGCGCCTCGGCGATCGTGAAGCAGTCGTGGACCTCGAAGAAGCCGATCTGCGAGGGCTCGAGCTTGGCCTGCCGGTACGCTGCCGCGCCCGCGAGACGGCTCGACGGCAGGCCCAAGAGGTCCGGTCGGTCCTGGAGGGCGGTGATCGCCCCGGCCCGAACGGACGCCCGGATCACGAGCGGTTCCGTCGTGGGACGCGGCATCGTCTCCCGGGCCGCGACGACCACGGCCGCGGCCCCGTCCGAGAACGGGCAGCAGTCGTAGAGCCGCAGCGGCGCGGCGACGATCGGCGAGCTGAGGTACGTCGCGAGGCTGATCTCCTTCTGGAAGTGGGCGTGCGGGTTCCGGGCGGCGTTGGCGTGGTTCTTCACCGCGATCGCCCCGAACATCTCCGGGGTCGTCCGGTACGCCGTTCGGTAGGCATCCGCGAGGGTCGCGTACAGGCCGGGGAACGTCGCCCCGTTGCGCGTCTCGAACGGGTAGTCCGCCGCGTAGGCGAAGTAGCCGGTCGCCGAGAGGGTGTCGAGGTGGCCGAGCCGCTCCGCGCCGACCACGAGCGCGGCGTCCGCGAAGCCCCCGGCGACGTGGACGTACGCCTCGTGCAGGGCCGCGCTCGAGGAGGAGCAGGCCGACTCGACGGTGACCGACGGCACCTC
>JASIDM010000117.1 GCA_030044695.1 Thermoplasmata archaeon | reverse complement strand
CATCCGATCGGCGAGTCGGTACGCCCCCGGCGGCCGGGTCGACTTCGGGTCCGCCGTGAGGTCCTCCAGGGAGAGGCCGCGCTGCCGGACCCGAGCGACGTCGAGCCCCCGGACGAGGACCCGCTCGTAGTACTCGTCGGCGAGGTTGATGATCGTGAGGGCGTCCGGGTCCGTGCCGCCCTCGCGGAACGCCCGCTGCAGGTCGTCGGTCCGCTCGTACGTCGTGTAGAACAGCACGGGGGTCGTGCCGAGGGCGGCCCGGGCGAACTGGCGGGCGAGGATCGGCGCGCCGGCGGGCGTGCCGCCCGCGAGGACGGCGAGGTAGCCGGTCGGCAGCGCCGCGAGGAGCGGCGCGTCGAACTCCGGGAGCCCGAGGACGGCGGCGGTCTCGCTCACGGCTAGCCTCCCAGGCGGCCGACGTCGATCGTCTCGTCGACGACGAGGCTGAGCATCTGCTCGAGGCCGGCCGTCTGCTCGTCCCCGGTCTCGAGCACCAAGGTGAGCGCCTGGCGTCCCTTCAGGTTGTTGAGGAGGATGTGGAAGAACTCGCTGAGCATCTCGGGCGGGTTGTGGATGGCGAGCGAGTTCACGCTGTCGACGACGACGACGGCCCGCGGGTGGGGGAACCGCCGCAAGAGGTACTCGATGCGCAGCATGATCGCCTCCAGCGCCCGGGGGCTCTCGACGTAGGTGGCGTTCGGCAGGGCGTCGGTGAACCGCATCATGAGATGGCTGATGGCGTCCACGAAGGAGATCCGCTGGGCGGGGACGTCGAGCGCCTGGGCGAGGGACCAGACGAACGACGCCGGGCTCGTGACGGCGACGTAGATCGTGTGGACGTCCGGCTCGCTGCCGAGGTCCCGGAGCGTCGCGTTGAGGAACGCGAAGTAGTGGTCGGCGTACTCCCGGGCGTCGAGCTTCAGGGCGACGGCGCTGCCGGCCGGCAGGGTCCGGAGGCGCTCGCCGATGTCCGCCTGGGGGGCCACGAGCTCAGCCCCCGGTGCCGCGGCCGCCCTTCAGGTGCGGGGCGAGGAGGATGCCGATCGGCGTCAGCTCGAGCACGTAGAGGGCCCCGGAGTGCGGGGTCCCCCGCATCTTGACGACCTGGAGCACGCGCAGGATGTCGCCGAGCCGTCGGGTCAGCTGCAAAAGGATGATCCCGTCGACGATCGCCTCCTCCACCGCCCGGGTGGAGTAGCGCCCCGGCTCCGGCGAGATCTCCGAGACGATCAGTGAGGTGCACTCGTCCTCGGCGAGGATCTCGCCCAGGCGCAGCAGGAAGTCCCGCAGCTGCTCGTCGCGGGGGATGCGGTAGCCGAGCGAGGTGATGCTGTCGAGCACGAGGCGGCGCACCCCCAGCGTGTGGACCAGGTCCCGGATCGTGCGAAGCAGGAGGTCGAGATCCTCGTGGGAGAGCTCGTCGCGGTCGAAGCCCAGCTTCGCGGTGACCGCCGGCAGGTCGACCATGACCAGGGAGCCGTCCGCGATGAGCGACGTCCGGAAGAACTCGAACGTCCCGACGTTCTGGACGAGCTTCGGGGTCGCCTCCGTGACGGAGAGGAACAGCGAGCGCTCGCCGCGCTCGGCGCCGCGGATCAGGAACTCGAGGGTGAGCGTCGTCTTGCCGGTCCCGACGCTCCCGGCGACCAGGACCATGTTGCCGCGAGGGATCCCGCCGCCGAGGATCGCGTCGAGCGCCTCGATCCCCGTCGCGCAGCGGTCCATCGGCGCCGGCGCGGCCACCGGGGCGCTCGCTCCGCTCGACGGCTCCTCCGCCGGCGCGGGCGCGTCCTCCATCGCCCGTACGAGCCCGTTCCTCGCTAAAGTCGTTGTGGACGTTCGGCATCGCCGCGCTGGCCGTCGCGCGTCGACCCGGCGGGGGCCGGCGCGCCCGGCCCGGGGGCGAGCCACCAGATCGGCCGTCCCTCCCGCCGTTCCCGTCGCACGATCGCGCCCCGGCGCCCGAGCTCGCCCCCCAGCTTCCGGAGCTCGAGCTCGCCGTCCTCGCCCTGCGCGAACAGGCGGCGCGCGTCGACCTCGAGCGCCCGTCCCGGCTCGAGCTCGGCGAGGTCCTGTTGCAGGCTCGCGAGGACCGCCTCCGCGGTCAGCCCCCGGGCTCCCCCGAGCCGTTCGAGCTCGACCGCGGGCCCAAGCTCCGGAGTCGGCCCCCCGACGCCCACCGCGGGCTCCTCACGGACGGGGGGGTCGACGGGCCGATCTGGCAGGCGCGCGGTCCGGACCCACCGGACCGTCTCGCCCTTGCCGAGGAACGCGACCGCCGTCCCGCGGGGGAGTCGAAGGAGCTCTTCCACAGTGGTACCCGTGGTCGTTCGAGCGAGCTCCCGGGCCTCGTCCGGCGACCCCCGGAACACCACGAGGTCCGCCACGTTGGTCCGGAGCGCCTCGCGCACCTCGTCGGCGAGCCCCGCGAGGCTCTGCGTCGCCAGCCCCACATGGACGTTGCGACGGCGAGCGAGCCGGAGCATCTCGGCGAGCCCCTCGTGGGCGAACCACTGCGCCTCGTCGAGCATCACGAAGGTCTTGGACGGCTCGCGCCGGGCGAGGAGCCCGGACCAAACGAGCGCGAGGAGGCTGGCGAGAAGGTAGCGCGCGGTCGTTTCCCCGACCTCGGAGGCGGCTCCCGAGACCAGGACCAGGCGACCCGGCTGCAACAGCTCGGCGATCGAGAGGCTCGGCTCGCGCGAGCAGAGGGAACGGACCAGCGTGGGGTCGCGGACGATCTCGTAGAGCAGACGTCGCGCGCCTTCCGCGTCGTCGGGCCGGTCCCGGATCCGCGCCGCGAGCTCCCGGGCGTCGGCCAGCGCCGCCGAGGGGACCACGGTCCGCCCGCGCTCCGCGCCGGCCAAGAGCGCGTGGGCGTCCTCGAGCGTCCCGCCGGGGATCGCGGCGGCCGCGCGCACGGCTCGGCGCAGCATCTCCTCCAGCCGTGGCCCCCAGTAGGCGGCCTCCACGTACCGCCCGGATCGCACCCGACGAAGGGCCTGGACCAGCGCCTCCAGCTCGCGCTGGGCACGCACGGGGTCGGTCCGGAGCAACTCGCCGATGCCACCGAGCGCGTTCAGCTCGGCGCCGGTCGCGCCCGGCGCGATCCAGCGGACCCGACGACCGGCCCGCGCGAGCTCACCGCGGACCGCCTCCGCGGTCTCGCCGAGCGGGTCCAGCAGGACCAGCCCTCCGAGCTTCGACGCCCGGACCGCCAGCGTCACCAGCAGCGAGCTCTTCCCGATCCCGGTCTCGCCGAGGATGGCGAAGTGTCGGCCCTGGTCGGGCTCCACGGGGAGACCGATCGAACCTCCGTCCGACGCGCGCCCGAGCGGAAGGCCGCCTTGCGCTAGGATGCCGGTAGGCGAGCTTCCGGACCCCAGCTCGGTCGAGGGCAGGAGCGCGAGCAGCTCGCGCTCGGAGAGCAGCGCGCCCGGCACCGACCAGGGCGGCCGGCGAGCGAACGACAGGGGGACGCCGTCCAGGACGGACCAGGCGGAGCCGATCGACGCCCGGAGCCGCGCGAGCTCGGCGGGGTCCCGTCGGGCGTCCGTCCAGAGCTCGATCGTCGCCCGCCAGATCGGCTCGAGCTCGTGAACGGGCCGGTC
>JASIDM010000011.1 GCA_030044695.1 Thermoplasmata archaeon | reverse complement strand
CTCCTGCGTGAGGTCGCGGAGGTCGACCGCGGCGCCTACGCGCGGCGGGCGATGCCCCGGCTCCCGTTCCGCCGGCCCGTCTCGCTCCCGCCACGGTTGGGCCGGGCCGCGATGAACCTGGCCGCGGTCCGACCGGGCGATCGGGTCCTCGACCCGTTCCTCGGCACGGGCGCGCTCCTCGCCGAGGCGGGGCTTCTCGGAGCCCGCCTCTACGGGATCGACGCGGACTCGGCGATGGTGCGGGGGTCCCTGAGGAATCTCGCGCACCTCGGGGTGCGGGCCGAGCTCGTCGCCGAGGGTGATGCCCGCACCGTGGAACCGGAGGGGTTCCCGGCGACGTTCGACGCCATCGTGACCGACCCCCCGTACGGGCGCGCCTCCGCGAGCGTGGGCGCGGGTCCCTCGACCCTCGTTCCTGAGGTCCTATCCCGGTGGGTCGCCTGTCTCCGACCTGACGCCGCGGTCGTCGTTCTGGCTCCCGGCGGTCCCCCGTCGCTCGGGCGGACCTGGACAGAGGAGCTCCGAATCCCGGCCCGGGTCCACCGCAGCCTCACTCGAGAGTTCCGACGATACCGCAGGATAGGTGGGCTCGTCGGGTCTGAACACAGCCACCGCGACCACTCCTCGGGCTCACCGGTCCGCCCGTCTCGCGACCGCGGTCCCGGACCGGAGTAAACGCGGGCCGCGATGTCAAGTCGGGAGCCGTGTGCTGAAGGGCCTCCCCCTTCCGGGGCTTGCGCTTCCGTCGTGGGTCTCGCTTACCCGTCCTTCCGTCGCACTGCCTGCCTGACAGGGCCTCCCGACACGGTGCGAGTCGTCGGCCGACTGGACGGTTCGAGCCCCTGAGGGTCCTTGAACTCCTGGCCCCGTGGGTGGCGTGCCGCACAGCAGACCATCTCGAACGCGTTCGAGGGCGACCGGTCTCGACTCCTCCCGATGCATCGTGACCGGTGGCATGCCCTCCAGTAGGGTAACTGAGCACGGAGTTCGCAGGTGTTTCCTGGAGTTCCGGTCAACCTCACCGGACCCAGCAGGTCTTTCTACCGGCAGGTCATCCCCTCCCGCGGGAGAACAGGGGTGCCGGGGCCCCTGCGACTCCCGAGGGAGGGGGCGTGGCCGACCCGGAGGCGGCGACGAGCGACGCGGTACTCTCGTCGGTCGGGACGACCGAGCCGCCCTCACGTGCACCACGCCGGAGCCATCCGTCTCCCACGGTTGGGCACGCGATCGGATCGCCCGAACTGAGGTCTTGGCCCCGACATCGTAGCCGGTGGTCGTCCGGCAGGGGCGTGGCGCTGGCGATCCTCTGCGCCGGGCTCATGGCTCTTACCTATCAAGCCCATCCGGTGGCCGCCGAAGGTTCCGGGGGAGGAGGCGGCTCGGATGGCTCCAACAACACCACCGGCACGGTCGTCTACCCGTACGTTCTCCCCGCGGCGCTGTTCCCCGCCCCAGCCAACGTGTCGAGCGCGGGCGGCGTCGCGCTCGTCTCCGCGATCCCGTTCCCCGGGTCGGCGGCCAGCTACGCGGTGGTGAACGCCTCGGCGTCCGTCAACGGATCGGGCTCGTCCGTCGGGTTCGAGGTGGCGAGCTACAACCCGACCGACGCCGCGCTCATCGCCGAGAATGGGAGCTGCGGAGCTGGCTGCGGCGACCTACCCATCGCCTGGTCCAACTACTCCCCGGTGGCGACGTTCCCCTCGTCGGTGACCGCCCTGAAGGTGGCGAGTCTGGGTTCGGAGCTGATCGTGGCCGCGACCTCGGGCGGCGAGACCGACCTCTTCACGTGGTCGTCGGCCCGGCAGGCGTGGGTGGCGTTCGGCCCTTCGATCGCGGGCCAGCTCGCCTCGATCGCGACCGACCCCTCGGAGCTCGCCGTCGCCACGATCGCCGGTCAGAACGTGACCGTCGCGACCGTAACGTCCTCCGGGACCCTCCTCGGGGCACCGGATCTCGTCCCGACCGGCGCCAACGCCACGAACGTCGTCTCCGCCGCGGTGGCTCTCGCCCCCGAAGGGGGCGTCTTCGGTGAGTTCATCGTCTTCTCGGTCAACGGGGCGGACCAGCTCGAGGGGGCCAACAGCACGAACGGGGCGACCTTCTCGACACCCGAGCCGATCGGCAGCTTCGTTCCGCTCCCGGCCCCGACCGGGGACGACACCGAGGGGCAGACCCTGCTCGGCGACCTCGGAGGGGTCCCGGGGCAGCTCTCCCTCGCGACCGTAGGGTCGGAGCTGACGCTGCTCTACACCTCGTACGCCGACGGCCAGGTCGTTCCCGTCACCGAGGGTTCGGGGAATGGTGGCGGGAGTTGGCAGGGCCCGTACCTCTCGGGTCCCATCAACGGCACGACGCTGGATCCCGTGCTCACGACCGGGCCGAGCGGGCTCGTCTACGCGGCGTGGCTCGACCCGGACTTCGGGCCGGGAACGGTCGAGGAGGCGACGTACGAGGCCGACGGCCTTCCGGCCTCCCCGCCGGAGTCGATCGACAGTGTGGCGCAGAACGGCACCTTCCCCGTGGGGGCGGCCACGATCGCGGTCGATGCGTTCGCCCGGCCGCTGCTTCTCTGGCCGTCGGAGCCACCCAACTCCACGGGAGCCCTCGCGTACACCGGGGGCTATCTGCCCGCCAACACCTCGCTCAACGTCACCGAGCAGATCCTGGCCCAATCGCTCGGCGCCTGGGACTTCTCCGACCCCGTCACCTCCGCCTCGGGACTCGCTTCGTTCCTGCACACCACCTCCTCGCTCGCCGCG
This sequence comes from Thermoplasmata archaeon, assembly GCA_030044695.1. GTDB lineage: Archaea > Thermoplasmatota > Thermoplasmata > Lutacidiplasmatales > UBA184 > Lutacidiplasma. The sequence continues at coordinate 5,854 of JASIDM010000011.1, read as the reverse complement.
TCCATCGACCAGAACCTGAGCTCCGGGGACCTGTGCGCGGCCCAGAACCTCACCGGGATCGACCTGTACCAGAACATCACGCACGTCCCGCTGGCGACGACTGGGAGCCCATCCTGCTCGAGCCGCCTCGATCCAAGTTCAGCGGACTCGCCGATCCTTGAGGTATCGGGGATCGAGGTCCCGAACACCTACCTCGCGATCTACCTCGACTGGGCGTTGGAAGCCGAGGGCGTGTCCGTCCCGACATCTCCGCTGAGCGCGGTCACCGACTTCAGCCCCTACGCCCAGGCGGTCCCCGCCGCCTCGCTTCCTCAGCCCGAGACCGCCTCGAAGACGGTCGACAGCGAGACGGCGTCGGTGACCGTTACGCCGACGCCGTACAGCCCCACTGCCTACGAGCTCGCCGTGACCGACACGCTCCCCACCTGGAGGTCGAGCAGCTACATCGAAGGGGAGTGCGAGCCGGACGGGCCGGTGAAGAAGTTCTTCTACTCGACGGTCACGACGGTGACGAAGACCTGGGAGAACGTCTCGCTCGACAACGGGACGGTCCACCCGTTCAACGGAACGACCTCCTGGCCCGAGGTCTGGGCTTACAACCTCTCCGAGTACCAGACCTACTACTGGCACGCGACGTTCGCGGCCCAGACGAGCGAGATCGAGACGCTCGACGACCCCTGCACCGGGAAGGACACGAACGAGACGATCGACCCGGCGTCCCCGACCCTGCCCACGATGGCCCTCTCCGGCACGTTCGCGACATCCCTGACCGTCGTGCCGGGCAATAGCTTCGTTACGGCGGCCTTCAACTCGGAGCATACTGACGCCCAACTGACCATGCAGTTCAACAGCACGTTACCGACCACCGTCCAGGGGTCGCTGAGCAACGCCTCCGGCACGCAGAGCTGGTTGACCTCGACCGACGAGATCGACGGCGCCTACACCCTGCCCGAGTCTTCCGCCGTGAACCAGCAGTACACGGTCAGTGTCGCCGCGACGAGTCGGGTCGGGCAGGGTACTTCACCAGGCTTGCGCAACGACTCGTTCGCGGAGAGTGAGAACGGCGTAGCGCCCGCCCAGACGGCCGACGCCGCGTGCACGTTCACCCTGAGCTCGTACGTCCCCACGGTCTCCATCTCCAACGCCTCGGGCGCCCCGTACACCTCCCTGAACGCCTCCACGGTGAACGTCACCTGGAACGCGACGGCGGACGACCTGGGGTTCCTCACGTACTACGAGGTCGGGACGCCGATCAACTGGACGATCACGGGGATCCATCCGACCCGGGCGGCCAACGGGAACTGGGTGTACTCATTGGAGCTCCACGGCCTCGAGCCGATGGTCGCCTACAACGCGACCTTCGGGGTCTCGTGGCAGGACGGCTGCCTGGTGGAGGAGGACCAGATCGTCGGGGAGGCGTTCCAGACGGCCCAGGACCCGGCGTTCGACACCGACCCCACGCTGCCGTACGTGTGGGAGACCGGTCTGCCGTACGACTCCGTGACCGGAGTGGGAGGTGGTGCGGACTTCGGCTGGGATACGCCGATCAACTCCACGCTGGGGGCCGGGACCCACACGCTGGTCGGAGGTTACGTAGAGGTCTGGAACCCTTCCGATCGGCTCGTGGTCCCCTTCGCCCCCGATCAGGTGGTGGAGAACGTCGTGAACCCCAAGAACCAGAGTGGCGGGACGAACCTGCTCAATCTCAGTTCGGAGATGGCCACGCTGGCGCCGGACGCGAGCTACACGTACAAAATCGTCGCGAACTACACCTACGAGAAGAAGGTCAAGGGCAAGTCGGTCGAGAGCAACGAGAGCGCGTCCCGGCAGGGCTCGTTCCCGTACCTGCACAGCACCTCGGACGACGGGCTCACCGACGCGGAGAAGGAGGCGGGCTGGACGGTGCCGCTCAGCCCGAACGCGACGTACAAGGGCGGGGTGCTCCCGCTGTGCCAGGAGGCGAGCCCGTCGAGCGCGGCGGCCCAGGCGTGCGAGAACGACCCCGCCTCCGTGGTCATGGCGAACCCGGCGGACTACGCGACGAACGGCCTGGTGGGCGATTTGGTCGAGAAGGAGTACGACCTCAACCCGAACACGATCGACACGGCGGGCAGCCACATGCTCGACACGTGGAACCTGACGTTCGACCTCGGGCTCGCCAGCTCTTCCACAACCACCAAGCGGCTGAACAGCCTGGCTACGGACTTCCGCTTCTATTACGAGAACAGCACGTACGACTTCGCGCAGTCCTGCCAGTCGACCGACCCCGGCGGGGGGAGCTGTTCGGTCGACCCGTCGATCTCGGGCGAGCCGACGAACCTCACCTGCCTCGGCAAGGGGGTCGCCTGCCACAACCAGAAGTGGGTCGGGGACTCCGCTCCCTGGGCGGCGACGCAGTTGTGGTCGTATTCGAGCCTGGTCGCGTTGGAGACGCTGATCCAGCGGGAGAAGGTCGGCTGGCTGCGAGCGGTCACGGGCACCTACGACGGGGAGCGGACGGTCACGGTCTGGGGGAAGCTGTCGTGGGGGGCGAACCCGCTGGTCAGCAGCACCAGCCACGACGGGCTGGTCGACGGCGACCAGCTCGATCCGTTGGGCCCGGTGATCTTCCAGCTCAACCTCTCGGCGTGGGAGGACTGGGCCGTCCCCTCCGACGGCGGTGCCAGCGCGGCTCCCTATATCTCCATCAGTTCGCCGAACGGGACGACCACCTACTACCAGGGCTACGGACCCTGCTCGGCGGGAGCGAACTGCCCTATCGGGAGTTGGCAGTGGAGCAACTACCCCGACTACCTCCTTGGCTGGACCGGCGCCTACAACGTGAGCATCCCGATCGTTTCGTCCAGCCAGTACGTAGCGTGGGACGTCCAGATCTTCGACGCCGACTCGCCTTCAGGGGCTCCGTTCCTCATCGCGAGCGTCGTGAACTCGACCACGTACTGGGAGATCTCGTCCTGGGAGGAGGCGGACCTGCCGGACTTCGGCCACGACGTCGGCGTCGATCTCGACTTGTGGAACGACAGCGATGGGGATAACTGGGAAGGGTTCGTCGCGCTCAACTACACGATCGTTACCGAGCCCCCGAAGGCGAACACGCTGCTGGTCACCCCCGCGAACGAGACAACCCTTTCCAGCGCCCCGTGGGGGCTGAAGCGCTACGTCGGCGAGCCGGACTTCGATGTCCTTGTCTTGAACCTCACGAACACTTCGAGCCCCCTGACGGTCTCCGGCATCGGGAACGCCGAGGGGACCGGTTCCTACTCCGTCACGCTCGACCCTGGCCTCAACAACCTCCTCGTGCCAAGGGGGATCTTCCTCGACTCCCCCCTGGGTCAGGCGTTGCTGAACGACTCGGACGTCGCCCTGCCGTACACGGCCGGCGTCAATTTCTCCGGTGGCTACTGGTCGAATCGAGTTCTCGAGGAGTACACCCCTCTGTCCGACCCGGATTACATCCAAGTCTTTGCCCCCGGGAACGAGTCCGAGGGTAGTGCCGCCGCCCTTGGTGGACTCACCGGGGACCCCGGGCTCGAAGTGGCCAACGAGTCGTGGCAGGTCCAGTCGGTCGTCTGGATCAACGTCTCGGCGAGCACTTCGGTCTACACGCTCGGAGGCGCCAGCGAGCTGGAGGACCTGCTCGGGGGTCTCGTGCTCAACGCCACCGGGAACGTCACGAACGACGTCATCTCGGTGACCGGAACCCTGACCACGCTCGACCTCCCGTCGAACGTGCTGGCGGTCCTCACCAACTACACCGTACCGAGCGACGGGGCCTACCCAGCGCCTCAGTACGATCCCGCGCTGGCCGTGCACGAGTGGAACTTCGGCCCATTCTTGGACGAGGTCTGGAACTCCCCCACCGGAGTCGCGGGGTTCGTCAAGAACGGGGTCCGGCATATCGCCTCGGTCGAGTGGTCCGTCGCCACCGCTGCTCAGGCCTACCTCGCGGGAGCCGTCGGGTCCGCGATGTCGACAATCTCCCACGGACTGGAGGAACTACCCGGTCAGACGGTGTCCGGGTTGGAGGGCCTCGAGTGGTCTATGGGCTGGTCACTTGGCCAAGTTCGGAACCACCTCGTTCAGATCGGCATCAGCATGGGCTATCCGGTTTGGGAACAACTGCAGGAGGCTATTGAACAGCGAGCAATACAGTCGTCCCAGGATCTCGTCTCGTTGCTCTGGGCGGGTGTCAATGAAACGGGGCACCCCTCCGCTGGGAACACCTCGGATATGCTCTCGCAGGGGCAGACCTGGGTTTACGCCGAGAGCGGAGACAGTCCACTCGTCTATGCTGTGGGCGCGCTCAACTCGGAACTCGGCACATTCCTAGCAGATTTTGTCGGGATGTTCAATCCGGACGCATTGCTTGCGGACATCTGGGGTGGACTGTACGGCCAGAACGCCACCGATGTTCGAATGGCTTCGGCTGCGAACGGCCAAGTGACTGGGTGGGGAATTCTAAGCAGTCTCGAGTGGCTCCTCAACTCGGCCGGGGGAGCAAGCACAGCAGACCCATCTTCATTCCCTGAACCTGCCAACATTCTGGCCGCTAGTGTCTCGGCAATCTCCTCTTTGCTCTCCGGATTGACACCTTCATTTTCTTCGCTCTCTGCGTTCTTCCAATGGTTCCTTCACTCGATCCAACCGCCGCTCAGTTACACCGATCTATACCTGACACTCCTTGCCTTCGCCTTCTTTGTGTGGGCCTCGGCGCAGGGATTGGCGGCCGTGCTAGGACCCTTCCTCACGTACGTCGGAATAGGCTTCACGGTCACGGGAATTGGATTGTTCCTCTACCCGGCCATCCCGTGGAATTACTTCGCCTCGATTATCACCGACGCGCTCTCTATCGTGCTCGATGCCCTCGAACTTGTTATCGCCCCGACAGAGGGCTACGTAGTTGGATCTGATGGATTCGCGGTTATAGCGATCGCCGACGCAAGCGACATGACTGCTGACTGGTTCGATATCATGTATTGCCTCCAGCTCCTAGGTATATTCTAATGCCTGTGTCGACGTTCCACCTCCTGCTCACGCCAATGCCTGCGACTGCGTTCACGATCCCGTCTCGGCGCGGTCTTGCTCTGTTGCTTGCTGTCGTGGCGGCATCGAGCTTCGCACTTGCAGGACTAGTGCTCATGGAAGGAGTTGCCACGCATGCGAGCTGGAAGACCCCGGATTCGTCTGTGCTCCTCGCCCCGCTTCTGTTGTCAGCGGTGTTGGTTCTCATGGGAGGGCTTGCTCTCGCCAACTCTATCGCAGAGCGGAAGAGTCGTTGCATGGTACTCGCGCGGCAGGGTGTCAGAGTCTCGACGCTGCGCGGCAACCTTGGGATTGAGGCTGTCGAGGAGAAGGTCTCCTCACTCATCCGCGGACAGGAACTGACCGGGGTTCGAGAGTATCCATGGTCGGCTGTCGCGGTACACGGGATCTACAGCGACGAACCGCGGGATTGTGCGGAGGTTCGGGTCGACCTTCGGCTTAAGGCAGAGTCCTTGCAGCGCGGGGGAAGGCGTGGGTTTGAGTTGTATGGTCTTCGGGCAAGATTTTCGCCGAGCGATTTTGCCTTCTGGGCGGAGATTGTGCTAAGCGGAGGGGGCTGGGTCGAGCTAAGAAGCGTTCGACGAGAGCGGCTCACAGGTGCTGACTACCACACAGTCGGAGCCCCAATCCTGTCCGGTCGGGCCGTCAGGTTCCGACAGGATCTCACTGCCGCCGAGGTGCGAAGCTTCCTGCAGAGGTTAGGCTCCGTCGCACGCGTCGAACCACGACAGAGTTACTGATGCCGAACGAAGCAGCTTCACACTCCCCGAGGAGAATTGTCGGTTCGCCTGACCTCCAGGCACGATCAGTC
>JASIDM010000116.1 GCA_030044695.1 Thermoplasmata archaeon | reverse complement strand
ACCGGACGGCTCTACGCCTTCAGCGCGGTGCTGGCGGGGGCGCCGTGGGGGATGGAGCCCGACGTGCCGTTCGCGGTCGGGCTGGTCGATCTCGACGGCGTGCCGCTCCGTCTGTTCGGGCGGATCGTCGGGCGCGCCTGGAGCGAGCTGGCCGTCGGGGACCCGGTCGCCGTGGAGAGCTACGCGGCCGACGGGGGCCGGGTCTTCTACCGCTTTCGCGCGAGCCGGCCGGCCTGACCGTCGCGGCGGGCGTTAGCCCCCGTCCGAGACGACCGGTCCGGGTCCCTCCCTCCCGACGGTCGCCCCTCCTCGACCGGAACGGTCCCGGAGCCGGCCCCGCGGGCGCGTTCCGGGCGCCCGAACGCGCGCGTTGGGCGCGGCTATTTATAGAGCTCCTCGGTCTCGCGCGCCGCCGGCTCGAGGAGACCGGCCCCCATGGATTCCGAGAGCCAGGAGTGGTGGCGCCGCCACGGCTGGACGATCGGCCTCCTGTTCACGGCGTTCGGGATCGCCTTCGCGCTGCGCACGATCTGGCAGATCCCGATCATCGACCAGTTCGGCGCGCTGTACACCTACGCCGGCGGATCGGACTCGTACTACCACTCGCGGGTGATGACCTACATCATCCAGACCCACCAGAACCTGATCTTCGATCCGATGCTCAAGTATCCGATCGGAGCGATCAACCCGCGGGAGCCGCTGTTCGACTGGATGAACGCGGTCCTCGGGATCGTCTTCGCCCCGGCGTTCGGCGGGAACGCCATCAACGCGGGAGCCTGGTTCCTGGACCTGCAGGCCCCGCTCTGGGCGGCGCTCGCGGTGTTCCCGATCTACCTGGTCGGCCGCGAGATCAGCGGGCGGCGGACGGGCCTGATCGCGGCGTTCATCTACCCGTTCTTCGCCGGCAGCATCGACTTCACGACGTTCGGCTACTCCGACTACCAGTCGTTCTACACGTTCCTGTTGCTCGTCGCGCTCTACGCCTACCTGCGGACGTTGAAGGCCGTCGGGCACCGTCGGTGGGTGGAGCGGAGCTGGAACGCCCGGGCGTACCTGCCGGCGTTGCGCGGCTTCCTCTCCCAGGAGCGGACCGCCCTCAAGTGGGCGGTCTTCACCGGCGTCGCGCTCGGGGCGTTCGCCCTCTCCTGGCAGGGGTACACGTACCTCATCGTCGTGATCGCGTTCACGGCGCTGATCGCGACGATCATCGAGCAGATCCGGCACGTCGACTCCCTGAGCCTGTACTTCGCAACGTGGATCATCGGCGTGGTCGCCTTCGCCATGCTCTCGCCGTACTACGTCGTCCAGGGCGAGATCCGCGTCTTCCTCGAGCTCCCGATCATCCTGTACTTCGGGACGTTGCTGTTGCTGCTGCCGTTCCTGCTGATGCGGGACCTTCCGTGGGTCTTCTCCCTGCCGGCGCTGCTCGCCGTCGTGGGGGTCGGCGTCCTCGCGCTGAGGTTCGCCTCCCCCGTGTTCTTCAATGCCGCGATCACGGGCGAGGGCTACTTCACCAAGACCCTGGTCTACACCACGGTCGCCGAGGCGCAGGCCCCGTCGATCGACGCGCTGGTCGTCAGCTACGGCGTCGTGACGTTCTTCCTCGCCTTCGCGGGGCTCGCGCTGTTCGGCCTGCAGCTCGTGCGCCAGCGGTTCAAGCGGTACCTCATCGCCCTCACGATCTTCGCCGTCATCTCGATCTACCTTCCGATCTCGGCGTCCAAGTTCTTCCCGGTCGCCGCGCCGGCGTTCGCCCTCCTCTCGGCCGAGGGGTTCCACCGCCTGCTGGACGTCGGCGGCTATCCGCAGCTGCGCCGGTCCGTCGCGTCGTTGTCGGACCGCGGCAGCTCGTTCGCGGCGTTCCGCAAGTCGTTCAAGGCCCGCCACGTGCTCGTCCTCGCCCTCGCGATCGGGGTCCTCCTGCCCAACATCTGGATCGCCATGGACGCCGGGATCCCCAGCAACACCAAGGACGCCGCGGCGGTCCAGATCAACAACACGATCCCCTCCTGGCTCAAGCTGAACGCCTCCGCCCCGGCGTCGGACTACCTCGGAGCGGCCGGCTCCGGGCTTGACACGTCGAGCACGTACGATAGCGCCGGCTACAACTGGCTCGCCGCACAGGACACCCAGTTACCGGAGCCGGACCGACCGGCCGTCGTGGCGTGGTGGGACTACGGGTTCCAGACGATCGATCAGGGCCAGCACCCGAGCGTCGCCGACAACTTCCAGAACGGCATCGACCCCGCGGGGCAGTTCCTCCTCTCCCAGAACGAGTCCCTCGCCATCGCCGTCCTCACGACGGCGCTGCTGCAGGGCGAGCTCGAGGAGCAGCACACCTCCGTCCTCCCGACCGCCCTCGCCCGGCTCCTCACGGAGGACGGGGTGAACGTCGCCGGGCTCGAGCACGTCCTGACGGACGAGTCCGCCGACTACCGGGTCGTCACGCAGAACCCGCAGACGTACCTGCCGGTGAACCCGTCGACGCTCTCCCTGGACAACGCGATGTACCTCGCGTCCTCGTACTACCTGGCCGATCACCTCTCCCGCACCGCCATCGCGCTCGTCTACGACACCGTGCAGGCGTACACGGGCTGGCGGATCGCCTACGCCATGACCGACAGCCGGACGTTCCCGTTCAGCGGCTCGGACACCGGCATCTACTACGCCCCGGCGGACCTCATCGGCCGGGTCGTCAACTCCGAGGGGGTCCCGGTGACGTTCTTCAACGTCACGATCACCGGCTCGGACGGCAACACGTACCCGTACGGTCCGCTCCCCGCCGACGTGAGCGCGGTGGAGTACAACATCAACTATTTCTCACCGTTCTACAACTCGATGCTCTATCGGATCTACATCGGCTACAACGGTACCGACGCCGGGCAGGCGAGCGGGATCCCCGGTCTGAGCGGGGCGGCCGAGAACGACCCGATCGAGCCGGGCTGGATGCTCCAGCACTTCGAGGTCGAGTACGAGACCGCCTACGTCTGCCCTGGCGTCAACAACGCGAGCACCGGGAGCGGCTGCTTCGTCCCGACGAACCGCCCGACGGCGATCACGATCGCCAACAAGACCGGCGGCACCGCCGACCTCTCGGCGATCTCCTACTTCGAGGGGGGCGAGTCGATCCTGGAGTACTACTCTGGCGTCACCCTGGACGGGCGGCTGGTGCTCCCCGACGGCCAGCCGGACGTCGGGGCCCGGGTGACGGTGTACGACGGCTGGGGGATCCCCCACATGACCAACGTCACCGGGGCGAACGGCACGTTCCAGCTGGTCCTGCCGCCGGGGAACGACACCCTGCGCCTGAGCTACGGCACGCTGGACGAGCGCACCGAGTCCGGCGTCAACGTCCTCGCGTCGATCCCGATGACGATCTCCGACGCGCTCGGCTTCGACCTCCAGCCCCAGACGATGGTCCAGAACTTCGTCGTCCAGAACGGTTCCGCCTCGGGGCTGGTGTACTGGAACGCGACGGGCTCCTCCAGCTACGAGGCGGGCGACCCGGTCGCGCCGGGCGCGGAGGTCATCCTCGGCAACACCACCTCCGGCGCCGCCTACACCGCCACGACCGACGCGAGCGGCTCCTTCGACCTCCCGACCGTCGGGCCGGGGATCTACAACGTCACGGTCCGGGTCGACGGCACGTCGTTCGCCTCGGGGACCGCCAACGTCAGCGCCGGCAAGGCGACGAACCTCTCCGTGCCGCTGACCGCGGGGAGCATCAACGGCACCGTGACCCGCTCGGGAACGCCGTACGCGGGGGCCACGGTGATCCTGAACGGGGCGAACGCTAGCCCCGAGTCGACCACGACCGACGCCAACGGTACGTACAGCTTCACCGGGCTCGTTCCCGGGACGTACTCGGTCTCGGCCTCCGTGCCGTCGCAGGCCCTGACCAGCACGCCGGGTTCGGCGACGATCTCCTCCCACACGACGCACGCCTCGGTCGCCCTCACGCTGGGTACCGTCGGGTCCGCTGAGGTCGAGGTCACCTACGCCGGGGCCGCGGTCCCCAACGCCTCGGTCACCCTCGACCCGTTGCCGTCGTTCGGGAGCACCAGCACCGCGCCGCTCGGCGAGGTGCTCTCGGCGTCGACCAACACCACCTACACCGCCACCGACGACGCCGGGCTCGCCGGGGCGACCGTCGCCGTGGGCCGCTACACGGTCGAGGCCCGCGCGGAGGTCGACGGCCTTCCCTACACGGCGCTCGCCCCGCTGAACGTGACGAGCCCGACCTCCGTGGCGACCGTCGTGCTCAACCTGACCCCGGCCCGCACCGTCACCGTCGCCCTCTCGGGCGGCCGGATCAGCGCGGGGTCCAACCAGACCGCGATCCTCGCCTACGCCGCCTCCGGGGCGGAGTCCACGGCCTGGGTCGTCGGGACCGGGACGCCGTCGATCCAGTTGCCGAGCGGCACCTACACCCTGCTCGCGCTGCAGGGGAGCTCCAGTTCGAACGCCACGACGACCGCGGGCCTCGCGACGGCCGCGGTGACGGGGTCGATGACGGCCTCCGTGGGCCTCCAGGCCCCGGCGAGGACGGTGTTCACCGTCGGCAGCCCGACCGGTGCCAACACGACGATCCCCGCCGCCAACGCGTCGCTCACGCTCTCCGCCGGCTCGGGCGGCCCGTCCCTCCCCATGACCGCCAGCTCGACGGGGGTCGCCGGGTTCGTCGTGCCCGCCTCGCCGGCCGACCTCGCGGGAGGGTACTGCCTCACGGCGAGCGCCTTCGGCTTCGCCTCGACGACGACGTGCGGGCTGACCGGTAGCTCCCTGAGCGCGCTCACCAAGCTGCCCCTGACGATCAACTCGGTCCCGGTGACGCTCACGGTCACCGGGCTCCCGTCGGGGACCTCGGTCACGGCGAACGTCACCGGGGAGAGCAGCGGCACCGAGAGCCTCGTTCTCTCCGGGGGGCCGACGTTCAACTTCGACCTCACCCCGGGCGTCTACGGCGTGGGGGCGTACGCCGTGATCGGGGACGGGACCAAGGTCTACCTCCCCTCCTCGGTGCTCTCCACGACGATCCTCCTCGGCGCGACCTCGGTCGACCTCACCCTGGTCGTCCTGCCGGGGATCAACGCCTCGGGGACGCTGACCGTCCCGGCCGGCCTCACGCTCGCCAACACCACGGTCTCGCTCGTCTCGCCGGAGATCTCCACCGTCGTCTCGGGCTCGCAGTACGTCAAGCAGTTCCGGGCGACGCCGGGGACGTACACCGCGACGGTGCGCGGCGACGTCGGCGCCGTCGAGTACGTCAACGTGAGCCAGATCACCGTGGCGTCGACGGGCAAGGTCACGCCGCGGCTCACCCTGGCCACGCCGGGCGTGACGGCGGCGATCAACCTCACGAGCCCCTCCGGCGCGATCGTCCCCGCGAACACCACGGTCCGCCTGGTCAACGGGGCCGGACTCGCGATCACCAAGAACGCGAGCTCCGGTAGCCTCAGCGTCGTCGTGCCCCCCGGGACGTACCGGGTCGTGGTGAACGCCTCCGTCGCGACGGCCGGGCCGAACGGCAGCTACGTCGTCAACTGGACGTCGAGCGCCTCGGCGGCGTGCTCGTTCTCGGCGGGGAACGCCTCCTGCAACGTCCCCATGGTCGGCACCGTCGAGCCGGTCGCGGTCCGCGGGACGCTCGCGCCGGCGACCGGCGGGGCCCCCGTGACCGGCAGCGTCGAGCTCGTCGGCCCGTACCCCTCCACGAACGTCACGGTCGTCGACGCGCCGTCCGGCACGTTCGCCGCGTCGGTGATGCCGGGGGCCTACGACGTCTACGCCGTCTCCAGCGCCTCCCCCACCCTCGCCGCCTTCGACCATCTCCTCGCCCTCCCCGGGCTGTCGACGAACCTCACGATCGCGATGGCGCCGACCTGGACGGACGAGCTCCGCCTCGGGCTCCAGAGCGGTACCGGCGAGAGCGCGGGGCCGGTGAACGTCACCGTCCGCAACGTCTTCGGGATCTCGACCGTCCTCGCCGTGCCGACGCTCCCGGGGGCGGTCGACATCGCGCTCCCCTACGGCACGTACGTCGTGTCGGCGAGCTCACCGGGGACCCTCAACGGGGTCGCGTCGACGGCGAACGCGTCGGCGAGGGTGAAGCTGATCGCCGGCAACGCCGTCACCGACCTCGACCTCGCCGTCGCCCAGCGGGCCACCGTCGCCGGGACCCTGCTCGGCTCGGGGACGGCCCAGGTCGCCGCCGGCGGGTCGACGACGTTCGACTTCACGGTCCGCAACACCGGCAACGTGCCGGTGACCGTGCGGCCGGTCGGGGGCCCGTCGACCTGGGGGTTCGACTTCTCCTTCGCCAACGTGACGCTCGCCCCCGGCGCCAACGCCTCCGGTGAGGTCCGGGTCCACGTCCCGGCCGGGACGCTGGTCGACCACGCCCCGATGTCGATCGAGTTCGAGCTCTCGAACGGGACCGGGATCGGCGAGGTCGCGCCGACGCCGACGGTCAACGTGCTGCCGTACTACGGCCTCACCCTGGGGACGAGCTCGTCGAACCCGCCGGACGTCGGCCCGACCCGGGCGGTCCTGCCGTTCTACGTGATCGACAGCGGCAACACGCGCGAGACGGTCCTCCTCACCGACGTCTCCGAGACCCGCCTGACCTCCGAGGGCTGGAACTCGAACTGGATCGTCTCCGGCACCGTCTCCGGTTCCGACACGATCAACCTCGCCGCCGCCGAGAACACCTCGGTCTCCGTCAACCTCACCGCGATGTCGTCGTCGTCGGTCGGGCCCGGGACCGTCGTCGTCCAGGTGACGGTGCTCAACGGCACGGGCGGGATCGTCTCCAGCGTCGACCTCGCCGTCCCGCATCCCGGCGTCGGCACGTCGCCGGGGACCCTCCACGTCACCGGCCCCGGGGTCACCTCGGGCCCGTCGGCGATCCCCGACTGGTTCGTGCCGCTGGTGTCGTTCGTCCCGGTCCTCGCCCTGATCGCCGTGATCGCGCTCTACCGCTGGTGGCGGACGCGGAGGTGGACCCGTTGGTGAGGGGGCTCGCGCTCCTCGCCGCCCTGCTCGTCGTCCTGGCCGCCGTGACGGGGCTCGCCGCCGCGTCGGCGAGCCCGGCGGCCTCGGCGTCCGTCGCCCCGGCGGCGGCCCTCGCGGCGCCGGTCGGGAACGTCAGCGGGCCGGCCCTGGTCGCGACGGACTCGAACGGGACGTTCTACTTCAACGCGAGCGGGGGCCCGGCCGTCCAGAACGGCTCGATCGTCGGCACGATCGCCTGGAACGCGACCCTCACGGGCAACAACATCACCGGCGTGGTGGCGACGCCGGACAACGGCACGATCACGGCGGCGACGACCCAGCCGATCTCCGTCCTCGTGACGACCGGGGCGATCGCCGAGCACCTGATCCTCACGATCTCGCTCAACAGCTCGCTGTCCAACGTGAGCAAGACGGCGACGCTCACCTACACGTTCCTGGTCGTCGTCCCGATCGTCCTCGCGGCGGTCCTCGTCGTCGGGTCGTCGGCGGGGGTGCTGCCGTTCAACGTGAGCGTCGCGCTCGACGGCTCGCCCGTCGGCACCGTCGGGGTGCCGCAGCTCGCGGCGAGCGCGACGTACAACTTCAGCTTCCGCTACGCCACGACGGGCCTTTCCAGCGGCTACCACACGTTCACCCTCTCCGTGGCGGACGAGCACGGGCTCGTCACCTTCGGCAACGGGGTGACCGTGCTCACCACGACGTTCTACGTCGCGCCGCCGACCCCGAACTACGGCGTCTACTACATCCTCGGGATCGTGGCGTTCATCGGCGTGCTCTTTATATACGCCGCCCGGGTCGGCGCGCGCCGTCGGGGCGGGGGTCGGCGCTAGCCGGGTCCGCCGTCCCGGAGGGATCGCGGTTGCTCAGCGCGGTGGCGGACTCCAAGTGCACCTCCTGCGGCCGAGGGCTTCGCGGGGCCGGGGCGACGCAGTTCGTCTGCCCGAGCTGCGGCGAGGCGACGATCGGCCGGTGCGCCCGCTGCCGCGACCAGAGCGTCACCTACCACTGCCCCCACTGCGCGTTCGAGGGACCGTAGCCGGGAGCGGCCGATGGGGAAGGTCGCCGTCCTGTTCCGCCTGATGCCGCACGGCGTGGAGAGCGACCTCGCGGCGATGCAGCGCGCCCTCGCCGGGGCGATCCCGGCGGGCGTGACGATCCGGGGGAGCCAGATCCGCGACGTCGCCTTCGGCCTGAAGTCGCTGCTCGTCTCGGTCGTCATGGACGACACGGGCGGGGTCCTCGAGTCGACCGAGCACGCCCTCGCCAAGCTCCCGGACGTGGAGTCGGTCGAGGTGATGGAGGAGGGCCTGCTGTAGGCCCGGCCACCTCCGGTGGACCTCTTCACCCACGTCCTGGTCGCCTACCTCGTCACCTACGGGATCGTCGGCTTCAAGCCGTCGTACCTCGCCGCCGGGGCCCTCGGCGGGGGCCTGCCGGACGCCGACGCGCTGTTCTTCCCGATCGCCCGGCGGTTCCCGATCCTGCGGCACCACGGGATCACCCATTCGCTGTTCGGCGTGAGCCTCTTCGCGGGCGCCGGCGCCCTGATCGCCCCCCTGCTCGCCCCGGGAAGCGCCCTCGTCTACTTCCTGGTCCTGGAGGTCGGCGGCCTCTGCCACATCGCCCAGGACGGCTTCACCCACTTCTCCGTCCCGCCGCTGTTGCCGTTCTCCGACCGCCGCCTCGAGCTCGACGCCGACCGGGCGATCAACTTCGTCACCCTGATCGTCTCGGCCGCCTCGTTCTACCTCCTCCTGGGGGTCGAGCGCAACCACTGGCCGTTCGTCGACTACCTCCTCACCATCTACGCCCTGATGGCGTTCTTCGCCGTCTACTTCGCCGTGCGGCTCGCCGGCCGCTGGCAGGTCGGCCGGCGCCTCGCCTCGCTCGGCGACTACCAGATCGTCGCGCCGACGACGAACCCGTTCGCCTGGCTCGTCCTCTCCGAGCACGACGACGGCGGGCGCCACCGCACGACCTGGGCGAAGTACGTCTTCGGCAAGGGGATCGTCCGGGGACCGTTCACCGCCGAGGGCCTGCTCGAGGCGCCGCCCCCGCCGCGCCGGGCGCCGGCGAACGCGCAGGAGGCGCTCGCCTGGTCGTACCCCGCCGCCCGCCGGGCCAGCGGGGTGCTGGAGGCGACGTACCACTTCGGCGAGGCGTTCCGCGATGCCGCGGGGGCGTGGACGGCGGTGTGGTACTCCCTCGAGTTCACGTTCCTGGGCCGCTCCGCGGGGGTCCGGGTCGTCTTCCCGCCCGACGGCGGGCCCCCGACGACCCACCGGGCGTTCTACCGACCGACGGTCCGTCCCGGCTGAGCCGGGTCGACGTGCCCCCGGGGCCCGGCGAGCCGCTCGCCCGCAGAACGAGGCCGCCCGGCGACGGTCGCGGGGCCGCGGGAGGGGGCTACTTGTACGTCGAGTGGTGGACGGTGCCCTCGTCGTCGACGATCGTGATGCACTCGCCCTCGCACTCGAACAGGCACGCCTCGCACATGATGCAGTCCGGCCCGTGGATGACGGCGGACTTCTCGGCGCGGAACTGGAACTTCGCCGCCACGGCGGGGTCGTCGACGAC
>JASIDM010000115.1 GCA_030044695.1 Thermoplasmata archaeon | reverse complement strand
TACCGCAGGAGCATCCGGTCCTCCAGGGCGGCGAAGTTCGGGTCGGCGATCGTCGTCCAGTAGTCGTCCGCCGCCCCGGTCCGCACGTTGTAGTTCACCGAGAAGAACGACCGGAACGTGTACGGCCCGACCGTGCCGAACGTCGTCTCCCACTTCACCTCGCGCTGCTCCATGACGAGCTTGAGCGGCTCGACCATCCCTCGGTACTTGAACCAGTCATTGAACTCCGGCACGATGAAATTGAACGTCCGCCCCGAGTACGACGCCCCGACGCGCAGGAACTGGGCGGGGGTGATCCCGCCGCAGTAGCGGTTGCGGCCGGGGAGGCCGTGGGCCGGGACGCCGCTGCGCGGATTGCCGCGGATCAGGTCATCGATCGAGAACGTCTTGCCGGTCCCGGGCGGGCCGAAGAGGGCGAGGTGGAACCCCGTGGCGCCGGTGACCCGCCCGGTGGGGGCGACCAGCGGCGCGTCGGCGAGCGCGTACTGCTGGAGGAGCG
Source organism: Thermoplasmata archaeon (assembly GCA_030044695.1). Classification (GTDB taxonomy): domain Archaea; phylum Thermoplasmatota; class Thermoplasmata; order Lutacidiplasmatales; family UBA184; genus Lutacidiplasma. Next base: position 3,068 of record JASIDM010000115.1, on the reverse strand, counting down.
AGATCAGCGAGTCGAAGTACAGCTCCTCCCCGAAGAGGCCCTTGAGGTACCGCGCGAGCCGGTCGACGTCCAGGGTCCTCCCGAACTCGACCGTCGCCTCCAGCCGGCGGCCGAGGACCGCCCGGAGCTCCTCGAGGAAGTCCGCGTCCATCACCCGGATCTCCGCCTCCTCGTCGGGGACGAACGAGGAGGCGGCGAGCTCCGTCGCGTCGGTCCGAGCCGCCTCGCCGAGCAGCACCTGGCGGAGCTCCTCCGGGTACGGCACATGGTAGAGCTTCTCGCCTGAGCCGGCGGCCGCCTCCTGCAAGAGGCCGCGACGCTTGAGCCTCCCCAGGAGCCGGCTCGGGTCCTCGAAGACCCGCTCCTTGAGCAGGCGGGCGCGCAGATCGGAGAGGCGGAAGCTGGTGCGCGTCGCCTCCACGCCCCGTAGGGCGCGGCGACGGCCGGACTCCGCCACGAGGGCGACGACCGTCCGAGCGACGGGGACCTCCGACGGCGCGACGTCCAGCCCTACCGGCGCGGCCACCATCCCCCGCGAGTCCGACGAGCGCCTTATAATGCGCTATCACCCGAGAGGTAGCATCGTGGTCGGCCGAGGGTTCGACGGGTACGAGCGGGAGCTCCGCAGCCTGCTTTCCGGAGAGCCGAGCTCGGTCCGCTCCTACTCGCGCGGGCTGCCTCCCACGGAGCGCGAGGAGTTCGAGCGGCTGATCGACGAGCCGTTCCTCGTGGTCCGGGGCGCGGGCTCCCTCGGCCTGGATCTCGTCGCGCTCCGGCGCGAGTTCGCGCTCCCGATCGAGGTGAAGGCCTCCTCGGCGCCGGTGATCCGGTTCACCGCGGCGGGGGGACGCGCCAACGCTCAGCTGGAGCAGCACCGGAGGGTGGCGGCGCGCGCCGGGCTCATGGTCCTGTACGCCTACCGTCGGCTCGGCCTTCGCGGCGCCGAACCGTGGCGGGTCTTCTCGGCGGGGAACGCCCCGTCCCGGGGCCTGTTGGGCGCCGCGTGCCGGACCCTGCCTCCCGTCGAAGCGACCCGGGAAGGGAACGGGGTGCTCCGGTGGGAGGGCGGCATGCCGCTCTCCCGGTTCCTCGGGCGGCTGCGGTACCTCTCGCTCCGGACGGAGCCGCTCGGCGGATGAACGTCCGCGTCGCGAGCGTGGGCCTGGGTCGGTTCGGCAAACGCCCCGAGGGGCTGATCGACCTCGCGGCCGAGGCGGCGAGCCTCGCCCTCGAGGGCGTCGGCCGCAAGCCGATCGACCTGCTCGTCGCCGGCACGATGCTCGGTCACGGCCCGAGGGGGCCGTTCGCGTTCCTCCCCCGCCTCGCCGGCCGGCTCGGTCTCGAGTCGGCGACCGGACTCCGCGTCGAGGCCGCGAGCGCCACCGGGGCGATGGCGTTCCACGTCGCGGTCCAGGCGGTCGAGACCGGCCGCGCCACCCGCGCCCTCGTCGTCGCGGCGGAGAAGATGACCGACCGCCCCACGCCCGCCCTCACGGGCGAGCTGGTTGCGGCGCTCCACGAGAGCGAGGTTGCGGCGGGGGCGACGATGGTCGGCCTGGGAGCGCTGGTGGCGCAGCGGTATCTCGCACGGCACGACCTCGCGCCCGAGCGGATCGGCGCGGTCAGCGTGCACGACCGGGCCCGCGCTGCGCTGAACCCGCGCGCGCACTTCTCGAGCCCGGTGACGGCGACGGAAGTTCAGGAGAGCCGCCCGGTCGCGCTGCCGTTGCGGTTGCTGCACTGCGCGCCGATCTCGGACGGCGCCGCCGCGGCGATCGTCGAGCGCGGCAAGGGTCCTGCGACCGTGCTCGGGCTGGGCCAGGGGCTGGACGCGCTCCGCTTGGTGGACCGGGCCGATCTGACGACCTTCCCGGCGACGCGGCGGGCGGCGCAGCGGGCGTACGAGCAAGGCCACCTGACGCGCAAGAACATCGGGGTCGCCGAGCTGCACGACGCGTTCGCACCGTTCGGCTTCGTCCATCTAGAGGACCTCGGGTTCTGCGGACCGGGCGAAGGGGCAGGGTGGTTCGAGAACGGCTGGGTCGCCCCGGACGGCCGACTTCCCGTCAACCCGTCCGGGGGTCTGCTCGGCCGCGGGCACCCGGTCGGCGCGTCGGGGTTGGCGGGGATCGCGGAGGTCGCGCTCCAGCTCCGGGGGGAAGCCGGCCCGACCGCCGTGGCGTCGAAGCCGACCGCCGGATTGGCCCACTCGATGGCCGGGCTGGGCGCGCAGAACTTCGTCACGATCCTGGGTTCGGGGGAAGGATGAGCGCGCCGCCGCCCCCGCTGCCGCTCTCCAAGTGCTCCACGTGCCATGCCCGGTTCGTCCCCGTCGACGGGCCGTGTCCGCGGTGCGGGGCGGCGACCGTCGAGCCGTACGCGGCCCGCCCGGACGGGACGGTGCTCGCCGTGACCGCGCTCGAGGTCCCGCCGCCAGGATGGGAGCGCCCTCACGGTCTGGCGCTCGTCGAAGTGGAGGACGCGGTGCGCCTCCTCGTGATCGCGGGCGCCCCGTTGCCCTCACCGGGGAGTCACGTCGTGGTGCGCGCGGACGGCGCGGTGTACCGTGTCGGGCCGGCCGAGCAGGTCGAACGCGGGGAGGGGGAAGTTCCGACGGCCGGCAGGGCCCGGCTGTCTTTTGAACCCCCGAGGTGAAATCACCACAGGATTAGCAATCCTGCGCCTTACCGGGCTGGGCCATCCCCGCTTGCGTTCGCCAGCGAGCGTCCGACCTTAAAGCGTGGGGGCGACGCGCGTCGCCCACGGTGGTCCGGACCGGCCGTTCTTAAGCGGCTCCCCGGTCGCGCCCCTGTGCCCCGTCGCCCCGGAACGATCGACGTCGCCGCCGCCTTGACGTTCCGCGAGGTCCGGGCGTTCCTGAGCCGCTCGCACGCGAAGGGAGCGGCGGTCTTTTTCGGTGTCCTCTACGCGCTCGGCTCGCTGCTGGGCGGGGGCATGCTCGTCCTGTCGCCGCTCCCGGCCGGTACGACCATCGAGATCCTCACCGGGAGCGGGACCGGCCAGGGGTGGTGGAACTACCCCGGTCTGCTCGTGGTCGCCCCGTGGGG
>JASIDM010000114.1 GCA_030044695.1 Thermoplasmata archaeon | reverse complement strand
CGAACGGCGGCCTGCAGGTCTGGGAGTGGTCGGAGAAGAACCGCCGCTGGCGGACCCTCATGAGCCCGAAGGCGTTCCCGGGGGAGTACGGCGTTCATCGCGAGGGGATCGCCGTAGACGCCCTCGATCCGGCCGGGATCTACGTCGGCACGACGACCGGTCAGCTGGTCCTGAGCCCCGACGGGGGGAAGAGTTGGCGGATGGTCCCGTACCAGTTCCCCGGGATCCACTCGGTCGAAGCGGCGATCTAGGCGGCCGGCCGGTCGCCTCCGGGCGGGGGGTTCGCCCCGACGCCGTGCCCGCGCCGCAGCCCGGCGGCGATCGCGCCCCGGACCACGACGAGGCTGGCGGCGAACAGGGGCAGCAGGACCAGGTCCCCGTACGGCCACCGGAGACCGGCCGCCTCGCCCGCCCAGAAGACCGCGAACGTCCAGATCATCGACGTGGCGCCGAGCTTGAGCCAGGCCGTCTTGATGCGGCGGATCCGCTCGTGGACGAGCGCCGCCGCGACGACCAGGACGACCCCGGCCGCGACGGCGCCGAGGATCGCCGAGCGCCCCTCCCCGGCCGCCGTGAGAGCGAGCAGGACGACGACGACCTCGGTCGCCTCCACGGCCCCGACGGTGAACCCGCCCACGAACTGCAGCGTCGGCCGAGGGGGAGGGGGCGGGGCCCCGCGGCGGGCCGCGGCCGCCCGTCGATAGGTCCGCAGCGTGCTGCGGAACAGGACGACGCCGAAGGCGACGAGCACGACGGCCGACGCCCAGAGCAGGATCCCGTGCGAGACCGCCAGGATCGCGGCCCCCGTGCCGAGGGCGAGCAGGGCGACGACCGCCACGCCCGCGACGGCCCCCATCGCCCCGTGGCGGATCGTCGCCGCGCCGGCGCCGAGCGCGAAGACGAGGGCGACGATCTCGGTGAGCTCGACCACCATGAGCACGAACGCCACGACGAGCGCGCCGAGCTCGGCCCCGATCATGCCGGTGCCTCGTCGTGGGGCGGCCTCGCGGCCCCAGGGAAGCCCCAGGCCCTCATCGGGCGAGCCTGACCTTCAGCGGATGGAACCGCGCGCGGAGCCGGGCCACGACCCGCTTCAGCTCGGCAGCCGATGGCGCGTCCCAGAGCAGGACCGTGATCGAGTGCTCCCGCTCGCGATGCCTACGGAGCAGGCGGGCGTCGACCCGATCCCCGCTCCCGGAGGAGAGCCGGGCCCCGAAGCCGTCCGCCCTCGCGAACGGCGCCCAGGCCGAGCTGCGGAGGGCCCGGAGCAGGTGACCGACGGGCTCGAACCGCCCGGCGTGGACCGCCTCGGGGAGCGGGAGCCAACCGCCGGGGTCGAGCTCCCAGTGGTCGACCCGGGAGAACCCGAGGCCCCCGAGGACGTCCAGGAGATCGGCCGAGCGGACCATGAGGCTCCCCTCTTCCTCGACCTCCTGCTCGCGCAGGAACGCCTCCAGCTGCCGGATCACGGGGACCGACGACGGCCGGAGGATCTCGTGCGGCAGGTCGAGCTCGATCCGAACGGTGCCGGGTTCGGGCCGTCGGGGCCCGGAGCGGATACGGCTCGTCATGCCCGTCCCCTCTGGACCTAGCGCGAGCGGGGCGAACGGCCCCGGCGGGAGGCGAGCGTTCGGCGACGGCGGTCGGGCATCCGGCGGAACCTACCCTGCGGCCGGCGAGGTCGGGGGGCTGCCCCCCGAGCCGCGCTCGAGCGCGGCGGAACTGAGCAGCTGTGCGGCGACGCTCACCACGCTGACGGCCTCGTTGGCCCCGGCCTTGCGCAGCTTCGGCAGGCTGCTGTCCGAGGAGGCGATCGCGACGATGCGGACCCCGGGGCCCAGGGCGCGCGCCGTGATCACCGTGAGGAGGTTCTCCGCGTCGGAGGCCTGGGCGACCACGATGGCGTGGGCCCGTTCGATCCCCACGGCCGTGAGATCGGCCTCGACCGACGGATCGCCGAGCGAGGTCCGGAACCCCTCGGAGCGCAGCAACTCCAGCGCCTGGGAGTCGGGCGAGACGATCACCGTCCGCGCCCCGGCCGCGCGCAGGGCCTTCGCCGTCGCGACGGCCTCGGCCGAGGCCCCGCAGACGATGACGTGCCGCTCCAGCTCCTGCATCTGCGAGCGCCCCAGGGCGGCGGTGAGTCCGCTGAGCCGCCGCTCCAGGAACGGGAGGAAGATGACCACGATGGCCGATAAGAACGTTCCCACGCCGAGGAGGATCAGGGCGACGACGAACAGTCGGGCGACGTTGGTCGTCGGCTCGATCGTCGAGCCGTTGGTCGAGATCGTCGTGACGGTGAAGTACAGCGCCTCCGCCCATCCCCGGATCGGCGGGGTGAACTGCCCGTTCAGCCAGCGCGCGCCCACGGTGCCGAAGAGCAGCGACAGCAGCCCGGCGACGAGCACCGCCATCGCCGTGGCGCCCGGCCCGGACGTCGCGTCGCGGTAGAAGCCGCTGCGGTACGGATAGACCGCCGCGACGTACGCCGACGAGGCGACGGCGCTCGCCAGGGAGGCGACGTTGGGGCTCAGCACCGCCGCCGAGCAGGTGAGGATCGGCGCCAGCAGGGAGAACAGCCAGGCCGAGGCGACCCGGTCCCGCACCTGGGGGGCGAGCACGATGAGGAGGATTCCCGCGACGATGGCGAACGGCGGGTCGTAACCCGAGAAGCCGTCGCGGTACAGCTCCGGCGGCGGGAACACCGCGGCCGCGCTCCCGAGGACGATCAGGAGCACGCCGATCGCCGTCGCGCCGATCCCCAGCGCCGCGATCCGGGCGGCGAACGCCGCCGGGGCGAGCGACCCCGGGAACGTCGCCGGACCGTCCGGGTCGCTCGAAGGATCGGCCATCCGGCAGGGAGAGGCGCGAAGCTAGTAAAGGCCGCCCGGCCGGCGGCCGGCAACCCCCGAAGTTACGCGCCCCGGGACGGCGGCGACGACGCGTCCGCGTCGGCCGGGGACTCCTGCCAGACGGGCGTCGGGGGAGCCTCGGCGTCCGCCGGGCCCTCCGACCAGGGGGTCGGGGCCGCGGGCGTCGGAGCAGGGGCCGGCGCGGGGGGCGCCGACGCCCCCACGACCCCGGCGGGGACCGCGCTCGCAGGCGTGACCGGCGGAGGGGACTTCAGCGGGGGAGGGGGGCGACGTCCGCGACGACGCTCGAGGGCGAAGAGGGCGAACCCGACCGCGGCCAGCACGCCCGCCGCGACGGTCGCCAGGAACCACGGGTCGAGGAGCGGTGATGGCGAGGAGGAGTTGGACTTGAACAGCACGCTCGCCGCCATCGGCGTGGGGGCGTCGCCGCTCCCCTGGGCCGGGCTCGCCGAGTAGTTCGTGGCGCTGACGGTCCAGGTGAACGCGCCCGGGTTCAGCTGGAGGACCGTGAAGACGATCTCGCCGTCCCCGATCGCCGACTGCTGGACCGTGACGCCGTCCTGGGTGACGCTGACCGTCCAGCCGGCGTCGGAGGCGAGCCCGATGGCGCTCACGGTCAGGATCGCGACCAGGGCGAACTCGACGTTCACCGTCGCCGCACGGCCGTTGACGTGGAGATGGGTCGGGACGTGGCCGGCGGGGGCGTAGCCGTACGCCTGGAACGTGAGGTCGTACGTCCCGTTCACCAGCTCGACCGCCTCGGAGCCGTTCGTCGACGAGAAGGCGAGGCTGCCGGCCCCCTCGGTGGTGCCGAGGAGCGTGGCGTTCCAGGTCCAACCGCTGACCAGCCCGGTCTCCTTGACCGTCACGACGAACTCCTCGGAGAAGTTCACGGGGACGGTGACGTTCGTCCCGTTGACGACGAACGCGACGAGCGCCGGGCCCTCGTAGCCGCTCGGGACCCCGATCGCGGCCACGTAGCTGCCGTTCGGCAGGGTGAGGTTCGCGATCGCGACGAACGAGCTGTTGGTGATGCCGTCGACGGTGACGTTCCACAACGGTCCCGGCACGAGGCCGTTCTCCTGGAACGTCACCGTGTACAACGGGTCGTAGAACAGCGGATAGTAGTCCCCGCCGATCACGATGAAGCCGCCGTCGTCGTACGGCAGGACCCCGAACGGGTCCTCCGAGGTCCCGTAGTTCCACCAGAAGTTCCCGCCCTGGTAGCTGGTCGAGAGGATGCTCCCCGAGAGGGGGACGCCGAGGACGATCGAGGTGACGCTCGCCGGCTCGAGGGAGACGTTCCAGACGTCGACCGGGTACGGCACGTAGCAGCCGAACGGGCACAGGGCGGGGGTGTAGACCGGCGTCACCGCCGGGATGTCGACGTCGAGGTAGTTGTTGTACAGGAGGTCGCCGGACTCGGTCTCCAGGAGCCCGACCGGGTCGACCGCGTAGGCGAACGAAGGGAGGAGCGAGCCGGTGAGGATCGTGTTCCCCCAGACCGTGTTGTTCGTCCCTCCGACGAGGGCGATCGCGACGCCCTGATCGAGGAACGTGTTGCCGGCGACGAGGTCGTCCGACGAGCCCCAGAGGACGAGCTCCCCGACGGGGAAGTCCTCGGCGTCGAGCGGGAGCCAGCCGCCGAGATCGGTCGAGTTCTCCACGACGACGTCGCTCGTGTTCCACAAGGCGATCTGGAGGTCGTTCGAGGACGGCAGGCCCAGGCGGTCGAGCGTCGGGGCGAGCCAACTCCCGTAGTCGATCGCGATGGACGGGTCGTCGACGTCCACGTAGTCGGTCGTGTTGACGAGCAGGACCGCGGCGAACACCGGGTAGCCGAGCTCGTTCGTCTCCCCGAAGAGCGGGTCAAGGGGGCCGACCGGCCGGTGGATCAGGACGTACGGGTTGCCGGCGGTCCCGTTGCCGCTCGAGCTGATCGCGTCGAGCTCCGCGTTCCCCCAGGCGAGGAGGGGCGTGTACGAGCCCCGGGCCGCGGCGGCGGTGAGGTTGAGCACGAGCGGGTTGAGCGTGGAGTTCGCCAGCGGGTCCTCGGTGGCGTTCACCGGGGTGCGGTCGCTCAGCAGCCACTGGAACGTGTAGCTCCCGCCGTTCGGGATGACGAAGTCGGACGCCGCCGCCCCGAGGTGCAGCGTCGGGACCCACTGGGCGGTCGACGCGTTCGGGCTGGTCCCGGGGTTGATGAACAGGAAGGCGTTCTGGGGCCGGAACGTCCCCTGGAACGCCCGGGCGCCCTCGAGGGCCGCGGAGACGTTCCAGAGGCCGAGGACGTACGACGGCCCGAGGGCCAGCACGACGCTCGGAGAGCCCGGCACCGAAGGGGTCCGGTAGTACGGGAGGACCCCGTCGCTCGTCTCCCCGGTATCGGCGCCGGCGTCGAACGCCGCGGGGACCTCGGCGTAGCCGCCCCGGACCCACCGATCGAGCGACATCCCCCCGTCCATGGCGTAGAACGTCGTCGTCGAGCCGCCGCCATCGCCGGTCAGGACGAACTCGATGTCGTTCGGCAGGCCGATCGGATCGTAGGCACTGCCGTTCACGGCGAAGCCGATCGGCGGGGCCGCGTCCGCGGAGCTGCTCGCCCCGGCGAAGAACGTCACCTCGTCGTACGCCCCGGAAGCGACGATCCCCGAGCTGTTCCGGACGGAGTAGTTGAAGAACACCGTCGGGTCGCCGGCGGTCAGGGTCGTGTTGAGGTACAACGTCAGCGTGAACGGGTAGGAGATCGTGAGCGTCGGGCCGATGGCGTAGTAGTAGTACGGGGCCACCAGCACGCCCGTCGGGCCGACCGAGGCGAAGGCGTTCCCGGTGAGGCTCGCGTTGGGCGCCGAGAAGTTCCAGACGTTGTCGAGCAGGGTGAGGCTGTCGTTCTCGGGGGTGTAGACGGCGACGTTCTGGGTCCAGAACTCGAACCCCGGGATACCCCAGAGCGTGACGTTGGTGGCGACCGCGTCCAACTGAACCCCGAACGTGCCGGGGTCGCCCGCGTCGGCGGAGGCGGCCACGGCGCGGGTGAGGTTGATCGTCCCCTCGACGCTCGGCGTGCTGTAGTTGTACGGTTGAAGAGTCCCGGAAACGTTCCTCAGCCCAAGGTCCGCGATCCCCATCGGGGCCGGGCCTTGGGCGTACGTGGGCTGGACCGGCCCGGACTGGCCGGGATCGGCCGCCGCGAAGTTGGGAAGGCGGATCGCCTCGGCAGGGACGTTGCGGGCGTGCAGCGCCGCCTCCAGACTGCGAGCATAGGAATCGCCGGCACCGACCGCCGTCGCAGGGCTCGCGGCCGGAGCGCCCCCGGCGCTCGTGGCGGAATCGGCAGGCGCCACCGACGCGGCTCTCGGACCCGGGGCGGACCCGGGTACCGCGTGAACGGCCCAGCTGGTTCCGCCGAGAGGGAGCACGAGAACAGCGACCGCCAGAGCGAGCACTCCTCCCGCCCAAGACGCCCGCCGCACGTGCCGCTCGCAGGAACGACGGGCGGCCGCCACATGAAGGTTTGTTTCGATGCTCGCGCGTCGTCGAGCGAGGACGAGCGCCCACGGAGTCCTCTCAAGGGGCGGAGGACGGGGCCACACCGGATCCCCCGCCGCCGGGCGTTCCCCGGATCGGGCAGGCCGACCCGTCTATTCCAGGTCCAACGTGAGGTTGCCGGTGTAGCCGTGGCTCGGGAGGTTGATCTCGAACGAGAGGTTCGCCGAGCTGTCCACCGGGATGAGCACGGGGGTGTTGGCGTTGGAGATCGAGAACCCGCTGGTGTTCGCGGTGACGGTGGAGATGTAGCACGACGAGCCCGAGTTCTCGTCGTAGATCAGCACGGTGTACTCCACGGAGGTCCGGCTCGGCGCCGTGAACCCTCCGGACGTGTAGCCCGCCCAGTTGCAGACATCGTCGCCGGAGGTGTAGTTGATCGTCGTGACGTCGACCCGGCCCGGGGCGGCGAGGACGAGCGCCGCCACGATGACGATCACGACCACGGCGACGGCGCCGACCGCGATCCCCCACCACAGCCGCCGTCGGGGCGGGCGAATCTCCTCGACGTCCTCCTCCTCGACGACGCGCGCGGACCCGCGCTTGGGGGGTGGAGGCGCGCCCCGCGGCGGATGGAGGTACCGGCGACCCGGACGCGGTCGCGGGCGGTCCCGGGACCTCGATGCCGAGGTCCCCGTACGATCGGGCGCGGACGTAGCTCCAGTGCCCGGCGCGGGCATCGGCCCTCGCTATATGAGTGCGGCGCGCCGGCGGCGAATCGTTGGCCCGAGGATCGGGGGGCCCCCGCCGGGACCGTTCACTCCCGCCAGCTGGGGAGCATCGACGGACCGACCGGGCTGATGCGGGAGTCGCGCGCCGAGCGGGCGAACTCCGCGAGCCAAGCGACCTCGCCGACGGCCCCCTCGACGACCCGCTGCTGGCCGGAGTTCCGGTGCCAGCGGCGAGGGGCGAGGCGCTCGTAGAACGCCACGGGAGAGGCGTAGCCGATGGAGTAGAGCACCGCCGCCGCCCCCGCGATCAGGAACGTGAACGTGAGCCACTCGACCAGCATGGCAAGGCCCAGCAGGTCCTGGAGGTGGGCCACGGTGCCGAGCCCGGCGAGCAGGGTCGCCACGAGGGCGACGACGCCGGCGATCGTGAACAGTCCGAGAGCGTAGGCGTGGGCGCGCGCCATCCGTCGGGACTCCTCCGCCGCGGCGACATGGGCCCGCCAGACGCCGGCGAGCGGCGCATCGGACGGCGGAGCGGTCCCCGTGCCCGCGTAGGCCAGCACGGTCCGGGCGAGCTCGAGCTCCAGCCGCTGGAACGTGGAGAGGTCGGCACCGACCATTCCCGAGAGCGAGAAGGCGGCGACCAGGCTGATGAGCAGCGAGAACGACGTGACGGTGAAGGCGAGGGCCGTCATGGCGTTGTACTGGATCACCCAGAGCAGGAAGTAGACCAGCGCGAACGTGATGGCGAGCGCGATCACACCACCCTCCCGGGTGTCCGGCGGGGGCAGCTCCAACTTCTCGCGCCAGCCGGTGCCCCATGGGGTAGTGTTCGTGACCATCGGTCGAGAACCCGAGCCCTAACTATTTAGGCCTATCTTGGGACATGAGCGCCGCCTGAGGGGAGACGGCGGCGGAGCCACCGGGCTCGCGGGGAAGGAGCTCGATACGGTCGCCGCGCCGGACCCGCCCCTCCACAACGATCCGAGCGTACCAGCCTCGCCGCCCCAGGGTGGCCTTCAGGAATGCCGGTCCACGCGTCGGACCGATCGACGGCAGTAGGAACAGATTGTCGCAAGGATCGCAGGCCTTCGTCGTCTCCGCGAGCGCCGAGCCAAGGCGGAGACTCCGCGGGGGGCGGAGCGCGTCGTACGGGATCCCCTCCGTGGTGACGTTCTCTCCCATATCCCCGGGAGAGACCGACCAGCCTTCAGTCCGGAGTTGGTCCAAGGTCTCCTTGGGCAACAGGAGGAGCGCCATTCCGGGGTCCCCGCCCCGCTTCACCTGGCGAAAGAGGTTGTAGTCGCCCTCGACACCGGTGCGGAGGAGGTTCGCCTCCTGGAGCTCCGGCTTCGGGAGTCCCCGCTCGTCGGCCTTCGCGCCCTTCGCCCCGAGCCGGTAGACCCTACCCACGAACGGACGGTCGTCGGTGCCCCCGGCCTCGGGCATGCTGCAGAGCGTACGCGGCGACCCCACTTAGGCGTTGGTCTTCCGCCGAGAGCTCGGGGCTGGACGGCGCGACGGCCCGCCGGCGCACCCGGAGCGATCCGATCGTTCCAGCCGCCCACCGGTCGGCCGACGGCGGTGCGCAAGCCCCGTAGACGCTATGGGCGGGGCATAGACTGGAGACCTCGCCCGGACTTCGGGCGGATGCGCGTGGTCGAGTACAAGTGGATCGTCCTGTCGAACACCACCCTCGGGGCGCTGCTCGCCTCCCTCGACGGGACGATCGTCCTGATCTCGCTGCCCGTGATCCTCCGTGGGGTCGGGGTCGACCCGTTCCTGCCGGGGAGCTTCCCGATCCTCATCTGGCTCCTGCTGGGCTACGGGGTCGTGACCGCGACCCTGCTGGTCAC
>JASIDM010000113.1 GCA_030044695.1 Thermoplasmata archaeon | reverse complement strand
ATCCCGGTGGTGCCGGGCCGCGAGCCCGAGCTGCGCACCCTGCTGGGCGCGCTCGACGGGATCGGGATCGACTTCGTCAACCTCAACGAGCTCGAGTTCTCCGAGACGAACGAGGCGAACCTGCTCGACCGGGGGTACCGCTCGAGTGGAGCCGACGACTGGGGGGTCGAGGGGAGCCGGGAGCTCGCCGAGCGGCTGGTCCGCGACCTGCGCCTGAGCGTTCCGCTGCACCACTGCTCGTCCCGGTTCAAGGACGGCGTCCAGCTCCGCCAGCGGCTGCGGCGCCGCGCGGAGCGCACGGCCCCGCCGTTCGCCCGCCCGACGACGGACGGCACGATCGTGCTGGGGATCGTCGAGGCCGGCCCGCGGGCCGACCTGAACGGATGGGCCCGGCGCGTGGTGCGGCGGCTCGGCGTCCGGGTCGGCGGCTACCGGCTCGACCCGGTCCGTCGACGGCTCGAGCTCGACCCGACCCGCCTCCGTCGCGCCGCCGGTCGTCTGCGCTTCCCGGCGTTCGAGGTCGAGCGGTACCCGACGGCCGATGCCCTCGAGGTCGAACGCGCCCCTCTCAACGCGGCGGCGAGGTCGACGCTCGGGCTCGGGTCCGGTGGGACGTAGCCCTCGTCGCAGGCGTGCCCGCCCCAGGTCAGGTAGCGCTCGTCGCCCCGTCGGTTCTTGATCGAGCACGGTCCCCAGCCGTCGTCCTCGGCCCCGTACCACATCGGGCAGTCCCGACACCGCAGGCCCGCGCCGGGGGGGGCCGGGGGGGCGCGCGAGGCGCCGGGGACCACCGGCGGATCGCTCACGCGGCGGCCTCCCCGCGGACGAGCATCCGCCACGCGCGGACCGTCGCCGCCATCAGTTCGGCGACCGTCACGGGTCCCACGCCCCCCGGGATGGGGGTGAGCGAGCCGGCCCAGCCGTCCAGGGCCGGGGCGTTCGCGTCGCCGACGGCCTTCTGCGAGCCCGGGCGGTCGGGATCGGGGACGCTCGACAGCCCCACGTCCACGACGTGCGCCCCCTCGGGAACGTTGCTCCGATCGAGCAGGCCGGGGCGGCCGACGCACGAGAAGATCGTGCGGGCCGCCCGGAGGCGGTCCGCGAGGTCCCCGCTGCGCGAGTGAAGGACCGAGACCGCCGCGTTCCCCCCCGGCGGAGCCGAGGCGAGGAGGACCGCCAGCGGCAACCCGACGGTCGCGGAGCGCCCGACGACGGCGACGGGCTCCCCGTCCAGGGGGAGGCGGTAGTGGCGGGCGATCGACAGCGCCGCCCGGGCGACGGCCGGGACGTGGACCGGCCGCTGGCCGACCAGCCGCCCCAGGCTCCTCGGGCTCACCCCATCGACGTCCTTCTCCGGCCGAAGCTCGTCGACCGCGCGCAGGAAGTCGAACGGGGCGGGCAGCGGGTGCTCGACCAGCACGCCGTGGACCGACGGGTCGCGGTCGAGGGCCCTCAGGGCCGCGACCAGCTCCTCCGGCCCGGCGGTCGGGTCGAGCGCCTCGTCTCGGAACGCGATCCCGAGCGCCCCGGCGGCCTTCGCCTGACGGCGGAGATAGAATCGGAACGGGCTGTCGACCCCTCGGTGGAGGCTGACCAGGGCCGGCGGAGCGGCTCCGGCGCCGACCGCCGCGACCGCGTCGCGGGTGGAACGGTCGAGCGTCTCCGCGACCGGCCGTCCGTCCAGACGGATCGTCACGTCGCCCCCGCGGCCGAGCAGGGGGGGAGCGTAGATAACGGGGGGCGCGGCTCGCCAGGCCAGGAGTAGGCGCCGGGCCGGGAGGAGGTGCGGGCGGTCCGACGCATGGACTTATACGAACCGCCGGTCTGAATCCCGACGCAGCGAACCGGGGGGAGGGTTCGGGTAGCCTCCATGGACGATCACGCGACCGCGTCGCCGGACCCCGAGCGCGACGCGTCGCCGCCTCCCAACGAGCTGGAGACGTGGGCCGCCGGGCTGCCGTACCAGACCAGCGCGGACGTGGAGGTGCCGCCGAGGCTCCTCGACCAGGTGATCGGCCAGGACGACGCGGTCGAGGTCGCGCGCAAGGCGGCGACCCAGAAGCGCCACATGATCCTGATCGGCGAGCCGGGGACCGGCAAGAGCATGCTCGCCCGCGCCATGGTCGACTTCCTGCCGCGCGAGCCGCTCCAGGACATCCTCGCCTACCCCAACTCCGACGATCCGAACGAGCCGAAGATCCGGGTCGTGCCGGCCGGCAAGGGCAAGGAGATCGTCGCCGCCCAGAAGCTCGAGGCGGCGCAGAAGAAGGAGACGCGGACGTTCATCTTCATCGCCATCTCGCTCGCGATCATGGCCGTCGTGCTGTACATCGTCCTCACGACGCGCGACCTCACGGCCCTGCTCCTCGGCGTGCTGATCGTGGTGTTCATCTACGCCCTCGCCCGCTTCTCGGGGGGCCGTCCGGACTCGGCGAACGGGGTCGCGAAGCTCCTCGTCGGGCACACGCCGGACGAGAAGCCGCCGTTCGTCGACGCCACGGGGGCGCACGCCGGCGCCCTCCTCGGCGACGTGAAGCACGACCCGTTCCAGTCGGGCGGCCTGGAGACGCCGCCGCACGAGCGCGTCGAGGTCGGCGCGATCCACAAGGCCAACGGCGGGGTCCTCTTCGTCGACGAGATCAACCTGCTGAAGATCGAGAGCCAGCACTCGCTCCTGACCGCGCTCCAGGAGCGCAAGTTCCCGATCGTCGGCCAGTCCGAGCGCTCGGCCGGGGCGATGGTCAAGACCGAGCCGGTCCCGGCCGACTTCGTCCTCGTCGCCGCCGGCAACGTCGACAGCGTCCAGGCGATGCACCCCGCGCTGCGGTCGAGGATCCGGGGCTAC
>JASIDM010000010.1 GCA_030044695.1 Thermoplasmata archaeon | reverse complement strand
TCACCCTCGTCTCGCGGCCCCCGGACGCCGAGGTCGCGCGAGGGATCACGCTTCGCGGGGGCCGGATCGTCCGGCGGTTCGCCGAGCCCCGGGCCCCGGGGACCACCGTCGTGGTCGAGGAGCTGTTCTTCAACACCCCGGCCCGCCGCAAGTTCCTGAAGAGCCCGGTCCGGGAGCAGGCCGAGGCGCTGCGGGCGGTCGAGCAGCTGTACCTCTCCCGGCCCTCCGTCGGGCTCCAGCTCTCGAGCGAGGGCGGGGAGCTGGCGAGCCTGCCGCCCACGCGATCGCTCGCCGAGGCCGCGGGCCGCGTGCTCGGCACGGAGTTCCCCCGCGGCTCGTTCGCCGTCGAGGCCGCCGTCGGGGCCGCGCGGCTCGACGGGCGCCTCGGCCGTCCCCCGCTGAGCAGCTCCGGCTCGGCCGGGTTGTTCCTCGCCGTCAACGACCGGGCCATCACCTCCAGGGCGCTCGCCCAGGCGGTCCGGTTCGGGTTCGCGGACGCGCTCCCGCGCCACCGCTTCCCCACCGGGGTGCTCCACCTCACGATCGACCCGTCGCGCGTCGACGTCAACGTCCACCCCACCAAGCGCGAGGTGCGCCTCGTCGCGCCGCGCGAGCTGGAGGACGCCGTACGGGTCGCGGTCCGTGCGGCGCTCGCCTCGGCCGGTCCGTTGAGCTCGCCGGCGGCCCCGCCGCGGTCGAGCCCGGTCGGCGAGAGGCCCGAGCCGCGAGCGACGGCGCCTCGGTCGTTGACGGCGCGGGCCGAGCCCCTGCTCTCGGGCGCGGCCGTGCAGCGGACGCTCGCCGTGGGCTCCGGCGCGACCGCGACGCGGACGATACCGCCGGCCGCCGGACGGCCCCGGTTCGAGCTCCTCGGGCCCGTCGCGGCGCTGTACTGGGTGGCGTCGACGGACGACGGCCTCGTCCTGATCGACCAGCATGCGGCGAGCGAGCGGCTGCTCTACGACACGCTCCGGGCCGGCGGCCGCCTCGCCCGGCAGCAGCTGGTGAGCCCGATCAGCCTGACCCTGACCGCGGGAGAGCGGGCGACCCTGCTCGCTCACGCCGAGGAGGTCCGGGCCGCGGGCTTCGAGGTCGAGCCGTTCGGCCCCGGGACGTTCCGCGTGCTCGCGGTCCCGTCCTACCGGGGACGAGCGGCCCCCGCGCGAGCGGTCCTGGAGCTCGCGCGCGAGCTCGCCGAGGGCGGACGGGCGACGTTGCCGGACGGCCTCGAGGAGCGCCGGGCCGCCTCCCTCGCCTGCCACGCCGCGATCCGGGCCGGGGACGTCGTCGAGCGGGATCGGATCGCCGAGCTCGTGGCGGCCCTCGACCGACTCCCCGATCGCCCGAGGTCCTGCCCGCACGGACGCCCGATCCTCGTCCACCTCCCTCGGTCGCGCCTGGACCGGTGGTTCCTGCGGAGCGGAGGGTGACGGACGCGAGCGGGGGCCCGACGCGCCGACCGCCCGAGCGCGAGCTCCTCGAGGCGGTCGCCGGCGAGCTTGCGCGACGGGGATTCCGGACCTACCTCGACCCGGACGGCACGGACTACTTCGACCTGGTGGTCCGCCGGGGAGCGGAGGTCGGGATCGTCGAAGGGAAGGTCAGCGGCGCCGCCAGGGTCCTGGAGCAGGCCCTGCGCCGACGGGCGTGGGCAAGCTGGGTCGCCGTCGTGCTCGGCGGCAAGGTCGCGGCCGACCGGCTCGTCGCCCGGACCTCCGGCCGTCGCGCCGGGATCGTCGGGGTCTGGTCGTACGCGAACGGGGAGCTGCGCGAGCTCCGGGCGCCCGCCAGCCTGCCGGAGGGACCGGAGCGGTTCCGCCAGCACCGGGCCCTCTTGCTCCGACACCTGCGCGAGCTGGACGGCGGCGGACTGCCGGCGGGCGTACCCTGGTCGGGGGTCGTGGGCGCGGTCCGCCGCGCGTCGGGCGGACGGAGCTTCGGCGAGTGGTCCCTCGACGAGCTCGACGCCGGCCGCCCCTAGGGCGGTCCCAACGCCCCGTCGACCCGAAGTCGCTCGATGAGCCGGGACGGGTCGAACGGACTGGCGAGATCGCGGGCCCGCTCGCCGAGCTCTCGGCGGAGCGCCGGATCGGCGAACAGCTCCGCGAGGGCGCTGGCGACCTCGCCGGCGTCGGAGGTCGGGACCCGGCGGATCGCCCCGTCCCCCAACCCGCCGAGATCGACCTCGGGGGGCGCCACGGTGGCCACGCCGGCCCGCAGGCTCAGCACGAGTCCCGGATCGACGGCATGGCCCCGCCCGAGCGCCACGGCGGCGTCGGCAGCGGCCACGGCGGCGGCGACGGCCTCCAGCGTGCGTTCGGGACGCAGGACGACGCTCGCTCCCTTCGCCTCGGGAGCCCCGACCACGACGAGCCGCGCCCCGGGAAAGATCAGGCGGGTGCGCTGGAACGCCTCCAAAGCGGGCGCGAGGAGCTCCGGGCCGGCGGGCTCCGGCGTCGGAAGGACGACGGCGAGCGGCACGTCGTCCGGCACCGCGAGGAGCCGCCGGGCCGCCTCGCGGCTCGGGGGCGACGCTCCCGTCCGGACGGCGAGCGGGGCGAGCCGGAGCCGTTCCGGCCGGACCCCGTAGTCGTTCCGAAGCCGGTCCCGCTGGACGGTCGTCGCGCAGCAGACGGTCGTCGCCTCCGCGAGCGCCGCCCGCTGAAGTCGGCGGGCCTTGCGCCGCTCCGCCCAGCCCAGGGGCGGTCGTCCCGTCGGGGCCGGGGTCCGTCCCGCCGGCCCGTCCTCGTCATCGACCAGGGACCGCACGAACACGACCACCGGCCGCCGTCCCGCGTGGTGCCCGAGCGCGCCGACCCCGGCAGGGTCCCGAACGACCACCTCGGCCGTCGGGCGCAGCCGACGGCCGGCCTCCTTCGCGAGCTCCGCCTCCCCCAGGAACGTGCCGACGTGCCCCGTCACGGCCGGGAACGGCACGGCCGTCACCCCCGGCGGGGCGGGGGCGTCGCCCTCCCGCCCCGGGTAGGCGACCTGGACGCTGTCGCCGCGCGCGGCGAACCCCTCCGCGAGCGCCCACGCCGAGGCGGCCGGATCGTACAGGTCCGACGACGGCGGCCCCGCCGCGACGACGTCGATCGTCCGGCGGGCCATCGGTCCGGGGAGAGGTCTCCTAGGGAAAACGGTTCGCCCGGAACGGTCTAGGCGGCGGCGCCGAGCTGGCGGGCGAACGACCGGCCCGCCAGCGGCTCCGGCGGGGTGATCCCCATGGTGTCGAGGATCGTCGGGGCGAGGTCGAGGAGCCCGGGGGTGCCGACCGCGGCGCCGGGGTCGATCCCGTCGCCGGCCGCGAGCAGGATCCCGTTCATCCGGTGCGTGCCGTTCCCGTAGAAGTACGACGGCCGATCGCGGATCATCGCCCCGGGGTAGGCGAAGTCCATCCG
>JASIDM010000112.1 GCA_030044695.1 Thermoplasmata archaeon | reverse complement strand
ATCGCGTCGGCGTTCGGGCAGTCGACCCGTTGGACGGTGACGCGGTCGCCGATGCTCACGCCGGCGTTGCGCCGGACGACCGCCTCGATGCGGACGAGCGTCTTCCCCTCGTCCTCGGGCTGGGCCCGGCTGACGATGGCGGGGGTCGCCTTGCGGCCCCGGACCTCCACGACGTCGCCGAGACCGACCTTGAGCCGCTGGCGCGTCTGGGCGTCGAGCCGGGCCGTGCCGAGGCCGATGTCCTGCTGGAACGCCTCGGCGACGCGCAGCGTGACCGCCTCGGACATCGTCAGCACGTTGGACCCCGGGGGGCCCGTTAAAGGTTTTCAGGAACTCGCAGCCGACGCGGCGTTCCGGCGTCGGACCGCGCCCGGCGCCGCCTCACGAACGATAGGCGGATATCCCCCCGGCCCCGGTCGTCGGGCGATGGCCCCCGGGAGCTCCCCTTCCCCCTCCCTCCTGCGGCGGCTGCTCGCCGCCGCGGGGTACCGGGTCGAGGGGATCGCCGGAGGGATCCTCGCGGTCCGGCTCGCCGACCACCGCGCCGTGGCGATCGTCCCGAACGGCCGTTCGCCCGAGGAGCTGGAGCGGGCGTTCCCGCCCGGGACCGTCCACCGCACCGTCGTGTACGACGAACCCCCGAGCGACGCCGCCCGGGCCTCCGCCGCGGAGCACGGGCTGGAGCTGCTCGACCCGACGACGTTGGGACCGGCGCTCGGCGAGATCCTGCTCGCCTCGGCCCTCGCCCCGGGCGATGGCGCCCCGACGGGCCCGGACGGGGGCGAGCTCGGGGACCCGTTCCCGCTGGTCGCCTCGGGCGCCCGGACGGTCCGACCGCGGATCGGCCGCCGCGAGGCCCAGGCGATCGCGGGGCTGGACGCTGCTCGGTACGTGCTTCGCCTCGTCCCGTTCTACGTCGCCGCCTACCGCGTCCGCGCCGTCGCCCCGGACGGCGGGCCCGGCCCCACGCGCCGCCACCTGGTCGCCGTGAACGCCACGACCCGACGGGTGGAGATCTGGGAGGAGGGGGCCCGCGAGCTGGTCGCCGAGCTCGACGGCCCGGCCGAGCGCCTCGCGCCGCAGCTCGGCGAGTCGGCGGCGGTCCCGCTCGCGGTGGAGGCGATCCGACGGCACCACGCCGTGCGCGTCGACCATACGGAGCAGCACGCCGGCGCGATCGTCGTGGAGTCGCGGCGGGTCCCCCCGTCGACCGAGCAGGTCCGGCTCGGCCCGTTCTCGCTCCTGTACGTCCCGTACTGGTACGCGGAGGGCGTCGCCGGCCGCCAGATCGTGGACGCCGTGAGCGGTCGGGGCGTGATCGACGCGCCGCTGCGCGCCGATCGGGTCTAGCGCCGGGAGCTCGTCCTCCCCCGTCAAATACCCGCCGTCGGTCCTACGGCCGGTGATCGTCGATCAGCTGCGGCTCGGTCCGCTGCTCAACTTCACGTACCTGATCGCCGACCGCGAGGGCGGCGACGCCGTGGTGATCGACCCCTCGTACGGCGTCGAGCCCGTGCTCGAGGCGATCGACCGTCGGGGGGTCCGGGTCCGCTACGTCCTCAACACCCACCGGCACACCGACCATGTCGTCGGCAACCCGGAGGTCGTCGAGCGGACCGGGGCGAAGGTCGTCGCCCATCGCGCCGTCCCGTTCCGACCGGACCGTCCGGTCGACGACGGGGACGTCGTCGAGGCGGGCGGGCTCCGGATCGAGGTGATCCACACCCCCGGACACACCCCGGACAGCGTCCTCTACCTGCTCCCCGGGCACGTCGCGACCGGCGACACGCTGTTCGTGGGCGAGTGCGGCCGGACCGACCTCGAGGGCGGGGACCCCGGCCAGCTGTACGACAGCCTCTTTGGCCGGCTCGTCCGCCTCGACGACGCCATCGTGATCCTCCCGGGCCACGACTACGGCGTGACGCCCACCTCCACCGTCGGCCGCGAGAAGCTCGAGAACTACGTCCTCCAGCCGCGGAGCCGGGACGAGTTCATCCGATTCCTCGCCGAGTGACGACGATGGCTCCCCTTCCCCCCGTCGAGGAACGGACGTTGCGGGCGCTCGGCGCCCGCCGCCGCGCTCCGCCGTCGCCGTCGGCCCCGGAGCTCGTGAGCCGGCTGCGGGAGCTGAGCCGGGCCTCCGAGGGGCTCGTCGCGCTGCTGGACGCCGACGCGGTCGCCGGGGAGCGGCACCTCCTCTCCGCCTGGGCCCACCTCGGCCGCTCGCGGGCCCGCGGGCTCGCCCGACTGCGGGATCGATCCGCCGAGTTCGTCCTGTACGTCGCGGGGGACGATCAGCTCCCGAGGGCGCTCGCCAAGGCGGGCGTCGGCTCGGCCACCGAGCGGTTCGTGGTCGTCACGGAGCGGCCCACCGATCCCGCCTCGCTGCTCGCGCGGTTCGAGCTCGTCGACGACGCGGGGGCGTTCCCCCGTCCCGCGTCCGCCGCGACGCTGGACCGCCTCGGCGTGGCCCCGGAGGAGCGGGCGGCCGTTCCCCCCGAGTCGTGGGAAGGGCTGGTGCTCGAACGGGTCGCGCTGGTCGACCTCGCCGCGCCGTCGGGCCGGAGCCCGACGTCAAAGCCTTAATCCCGGCGGCCGCTCCGCCGGTGTCCGCGGGGTCCGCGCAGGTGTAATCTAGTGGTAGGATGTCAGCCCTCCAAGCTGACTACCCGGGTTCGAATCGTCGGGGCGGCTCGCCCCGCCGCGGGTCTCCCGGCACCTGCATGGCCTCCGCGGCCACAGCGTTTAATCGCCCCGAGACCGCTCCCGGGACGCGCTGAGGTAGCCTAGCCCGGCAAGGCGCCAGCCTTGAAAGCTGGTGGCGGCGACGCCACGGGAGTTCGAATCTCCCCCTCAGCGCCCGACGGCACGACGGCCGCCCGGCGGCTCCGGCGGGGCACCGTTCCCCGGCCCCCGGTGCCCCCTCTTAAGGGCCTTCACGCCTGCGCCCGTTCGGATGTCGGCCGGGCCCCCGTCGACGCCGCTCCTCGAGCAGTACGAGGGGGTCCGCGCGCGGTACCCGGGACACCTGGTCCTGTTCCGGGTCGGCGACTTCTACGAAACGTTCGGCGAGGAGGCGCGGCTCCTCGCCCACGAACTGGACGTCGTCCTGACCGCCCGCGGACCGGATGCCCGGGGCGAGCGGGTCCCGATGGCCGGGGTGCCCCACCACGCCATCGAGACGTACCTCGGACGGCTCGTCCGCAAGGGGTACAAGGTCGCGCTCTGCGACCAGGTCGAGGACGCCGAGCACGCCCAGGGCCTCGTCCGCCGCGAGGTGACCCGCGTCGTGACCCCCGGGACGGTCGTCGAGGAGGGGATCCTCGGTGGCCCGGACCACAGTTTCCTCGCCTGCGTCGTCCTCCCGACGTCCGGAGCCGGCGCCTACTCCGCCGTGGACGTCTCGACGGGCGACTGGGTCCGCGGCGTCGCCGACGGTCCCGGCGTCGAGGGCCTCGTCTCCGCGCTCGCGGCCCTCGACCCCCGTGAGATCCTCTGGGCCGGGGCCGACCACGGCGCCGCCGACCTCGTGCCGGCGCTCCGGGGCGAGTTCCCGGGAGCTCGGATCGAGGCGGCCCCCGGCCCGGTGTCGGCGGCGGAGCTTCCCGCGTCGCTCGGCACCGCGGCCACCGAGCCCGAGCAGGTCGGCGACTCGGACCGCCGCTTGGTCGCCTTCCTGCGAGCGACCCAGCCCCGGCTGCTCCCCCACGTCACGATCGTGGAACGGGGCGGCGAGGGGGCCCGCCTCGTCCTCGACGCGAAGACCCTGCGGCATCTCGAGATCTCGCGGCCGATGAACCCGGACGACCTCCGGGGGCCGACGCTGCTGTCGACGTGGGACGCCACCGTCACCGCCCCCGGACGGCGGACGCTCGGCTTCTGGCTCACCAACCCGCTCGCCGACGTCGCCCGGATCGAGGCGCGCCTCGACGCCGTCGAGGCCCTGGTCGGCCGACCGTCGGAGCTCGACCGGTGGCGGGAGGGGCTGCGGCAGGTACCGGACCTTGG
>JASIDM010000111.1 GCA_030044695.1 Thermoplasmata archaeon | reverse complement strand
GCCAGCCGGTCGAGCAGGAGCTCCCAGTCGAACCCGGTCGCGGGCGGCTCCGACGCGGTCACCGCCGGTTCCGACCGGGAGCAGGGCTCGCGGGCACGGGCGGAGGCCCGTGGCCGGGATCGCTGAGGTCCGGCTCGTCCGTGGCGTCGGGGTCGCGCAGGAGCTCGCCGACCAGGTAGTCGCTCCCGACGACCAGGGTCACGCCGTCCTTGCCGGTCGCCGACCGGGCCAGGCTCAGCCCGGCGCGGGCGTCCGGCGCGACGACGATCCTCGCGAAGCGACCCGCCGCCGCGGCGCGGAGCTCGCCGAGCGGGAGGGCGCGCTCGGAGCGGACCGGCACCACCACGAGGGTCCGGGCGATCGGGGCGAGCGCGTCCAGGATCCCCACGACGTTCTTGCCGGCGAGGCAGCCGAAGACGATCGCGCTGGCCGACGGATCGGCCAGGGGGGCGATCTCGGCGACGCTCCGGGCCACCGCCCGGGCGCTGCCGGGGGTGTGGGCGACGTCGTACAGCAGCTCGGGATCCCAAGCGATCCGCTGCATCCGGCCCGGGATGCGAACGCCGGCGATCCCCCGTCGGACGGCCGCCACGTCCACCGGGCGGTCGGCGGCAGCGAGGAACCGCTGGGCAGCGGCGACGGCCAGCCCGACGTTGCCGACCTGGAAGCCGCCGAGCAGGGGGACCTCGAGCCCCGCGAGCGCCGAGCCGGGGAGCTGGACCGAGACGGTCTGCCCCTCGGGTCCCAGCCCGGTCCGCTCGACCCGGAGCTCCCGACCGAGGGTCCACAACGGCACCCCCTGGACGTCGGCGATCCGGGCCACCGCGGCCGCCGCGGGCGCCGGCAGCTCGCCGAGGATCCCGTGCATCCCGCGGTGGAGGATACCGGCCTTCTCCGTCGCGATCGCCTCGACCGTGGAGCCGAGGATCTCCGTGTGCTCGAGCTCGACGGTGGTGACGACGCCGACCCGCGAGGCGAGCACGTTCGTGGCGTCGAGCCGGCCGCCGATGCCGACCTCGACGACCGCCGCCTCGGCCCCCTGCCGCGCGAACCAGTCGAACGCGAGCGCCGTGGTGACCTCGAAGAACGTCGGGTCCCGGTCGATCCGGCCGGACCGACGAAGGCGGGCGGCGGCCTCCTCGACCCGGGCGATCCCCTGGACGACCTCCTCGGGCGGGATCTCGTGGCCGTCCAGGCGCGCGCGCTCCCGGTAGCTGGCGAGGTGGGGGGAGGTGAACAGGGCGGTCCGGAGACCGTGGGCCGACAGGATCGCGGCCGCGAGCGTCGCGACCGACCCCTTGCCCTTGCTGCCGGTGACGTGGATCGCGGGGAGCCGCCGTTGCGGCTCCCCCAGCTCGGCCAGGAGCTCCTGCTCGACCTCCACCCCAGGGCGGAGGCCGAACCGCCGACGGGCGTACAGCGAGGCGAGGGCGTCTCGGTAGGCGGCGCGCGGGCCCTCGGACGGAGCGGTCCGGACGCGCGAGCCCGAGGTCGTCACGCGAGATCGGCCGCCCGTCCCACCTAGTACGTCGACCGCTCGCGGTACGGCCCGAAGACGTCCTGGAACGCCCGCACGATCTCCCCCAGCGTCGCTCCCGCCTTCAGGGCGTCGAGGACCGGAGGCATGGTGTTCCCTCGCTCGGTCCCGGCGACGCGGCGGAGCCGATCGAGCGTCGCGGCGTGCTTGGACCTGTTCCGGCGGGCGCGCAGCGCCCGCAGCCGACGGCTCTGCGCCGTCCGGGCGGCCTCGGAGATCTTCAACCGGGGGACGCGGATCGGCGCCTCGACGGTGTAGGCGTTGACCCCCACGACCTTCGACGTGCCCTGCTCGACGGCCCGCTGGTAGCGGAACGACGCCTCCTGGATCTCCTTCTGGAAGAAGCCGCGCTCGATCCCCGCGACGACGCCGCCCATCTCGTCGATCCGGTCGAAGTAGCGGTAGACCTCCTCCTCGACGCGGTCCGTGAGCCACTCGACGTAGTAGCTCCCGCCGAACGGGTCGATCGTCTCCGCGAGGCCGGTCTCGTGGGCGAGGACCTGCTGGGTGCGCAGGGCGATCCGGACGGCGTCCTCGCTGGGGAGCTGGAGCGCCTCGTCGTAGGAGTTCGTGTGCAGCGACTGGGTGCCGCCGAGGACCGCCGCCAGCGCCTGGACGGTCGTCCGGACGACGTTGAGCTCGGGCTGCTGCGCCGTGCAGGAGCAGCCGGCGGTCTGGGTGTGGAACCGCAGCCAGCGCGAACGCTCCTTGGTGGCGCCGAACTCGTCGGCCATCACCGTCGACCAGATCCGCCGCGCCGCGCGGAACTTGGCGATCTCCTCGAACAGGTCGTTGTGCGAGTTGAAGAAGAACGACAGGCGGGGGGCGAAGTCGTCGACGTCCAGCCCCCGGGCGATCGCCTCCTGCACGTACGTCCGACCGTCCGCGAGGGTGAACGCGAGCTCCTGGACCGCCGTCGAGCCCGCCTCGCGGATGTGGTAGCCCGAGATCGAGACCGGGTTCCACCGCGGCGTGCTCCGGGTCGCGTACTCGATCGTGTCGACGACCAGCCGGAGCGCCGGCCGGGGGGGATACAGGAACTCCTTCTGGGCGATGTACTCCTTGAGGATGTCGTTCTGCGTCGTCCCGCCCAGGGCGGCGGGGGCGACGTGGTGGGTCCGGCCCGTCAGGAGGTACATCCCCCAGACGATGTTCGCCGGGGCGTTGATCGTCATGCTCGTGGTGACCCGGTCGAGGGGGATCCCGGCGAGCAGGCGGCGCATGTCGTCCAGCGAGCTCACGTTGACCCCGCACTTGCCGACCTCCCCGAGCGCCTCGGGGTCGTCGGCGTCGATCCCGTA
>JASIDM010000110.1 GCA_030044695.1 Thermoplasmata archaeon | reverse complement strand
CGTCGCCCTGCTCGCCTCTCGACTACCACGGAGCGCCGGAGTACGTCGTCGCCTTGGGGACGACGTACCAGACGTAGTAGATCACCAGGCCGAGGACCACGACCGTCCACCACAGCCCGAGCTCCGTGCGCATCCAGAGCTTGTAGCGGCGGAAGCGCCACGCCTCCGGCACCCAGTTGGTCCCCGCGACGAGCAGGATGTACACGCCCAGCGCCTCGGCGACCGCGCCGACGACGAGCGCCACGGTCGGGAGGAGGTAGTACGGCTGGGTGTACTCGCTGGCCAGGTCCGGTAGGACGTTCGCGAGGTACTGCGGGACCATCCACGAAAGGACGACCGGGATGTTCACCAGGACCATCGAGGACTGCAGGTACTTGTGGAACCGGATGTGGCCGGCGCGCACGGCGAACATGCCCGTGAGCAGGGCCGCCGCAACGGCGACCTCGAACAGCGCGACCAGGTCGGAGGTCGTCGGAGCCGGGGTTCCGAAGAGGGCGCCCATGGCTACCGAGGCGCGGGCCGGCCACCCCGGGGGGCCGGCGAGAACGGGGAGGACCGTGTCGGGGGCAACGGCCCGACCGGGGTCATCAGAACTCGTGCGGAGGGACCAGGTCGATCACGGACCGTTGACGGGCGGTGCGGTAGTACTCCTGCCAGCGCTCGCGGATGTGGTCCTCCTCGACCTGGCCGACCAGATAGACCGGCGAGATCAGCGGGTGGACCTCCTCCACCCCGACGATCACGACGGCCCGGATCCGACGGACATCCGCCCCCTCGGCCCGGTACATCTCGAGGACCTTCCAGAAGCTGATCCCGGTGTGCTCGACGGTCGCCCGCCCGCGGAACCGATACCCCTTGCGCAGGAACGGGTCGACGACGTTGATCTCCGTCCGAGGGTCCTTGGCGAGGTTCCGCACCGTGTGCGGCGACTCGACGTCCGCGAAGACGAGGTTGTTCTCGTCGAGGACGGTCAGCGACCCCTTCGGGGAGACGTTCGGGGTGCCGTCGGGGGAGACCGTGGCGACGTAGCCGAGACGCTGCTCGCGGACGAACCGCTGCACCGCCTCCGTGAGGACGGCCACGAGTTCCGACCGCGGGTGGGGGTGAAGCCGCTTTCGTAAGCACTCGCCCAGGACGGGAGGGTTCGGTTCGCCTCCCCGACCCCCGTCGGGCCTTCGAAGTCAGGCTGGAAGTGCCCCGGGACGGCCAGCGCCGCGGGGCAGCGGGCGCGGCTAGACCTGAGCGGGCGCACGGCACCGTGTCGAGGGACGCCGATCCGGAGACCACGAGCCTGACCTGGCGGCGATCGCGGCCGTTCGTCCATCCGGGGAGGGACGACGGAGCGCCGAGGTCGATCGTTAGGGTTAGCGCGGCACCGGGAAGACGAGGCTCGGACGGAACTCCGGCGCCGGCGTCGTGGAAGGGAGCGTGCTAGGATGACTAGAGAGGGAGCGACGCGACCGTACTTCGCGTCGCTCCGTTCGGTGACCGTAGGGGGCTCGACAGGTGGGCCGACCCCTTGGGGACCGACGTGCGGAGGCCCAGAAGGTACGCTCCGCCGGTTCAGCACGCTCCCCGGTGGACCACCTCCTCGCAGGATGACGATGGGGTCACCGTGAGGGAGCCGAGCTGACCGAACGGTGCCAGGTAGGAGCGGACCACGTCGGCGGTCGCGGCCTCCACGATCAGGTACAGGTGGTGCTGTCCGTTCGCGACGGCCTCCGCGCGGATCGCCACGCCGTGCTTCGCGGCGTTCTTGGGGGCGACGATCTGGAGGAGACCCCCCGCCAGCTGGGGGTTGCCGGCCGGACAGGACTGCGCCGGGTGGGCGTGCTCTACGACGAACACCGTCATCGGACGGGCCAGCCTCGGCGCGCTACATATAGGGTCGCCATTGGCCTACAAGTGTGACCGATTAATCCCGGCCCGGGGGCGGCCGCGTCGTCGGCTTGAGCCCGGGATCACCGGCGCGACATCCCGAGAGGACGGGGACATCGCCCTGGCGCGCGTCGTCCAAGTTAACTTGTTAAATTAGCGGTCCGTTCCCGACGGCGCGCGGACCCTGCCGCGCCCGAAGACCTCCCTGCGAGGCCACGGCATCGAGGAATCCGGGGGAACCCGCGCGCGGACGAACCGCTCAGCGTGGCGCCGGCGCGCCCCGAGCCGTAGGCGGAGGCGCGCTAGCCTGGAGGGGAGTGGGCGCGGCCAGATTCGAACTGGCGATCTTCACCATGTCAGGGTGACGTCATAGCCACTAGACCACGCGCCCGACCCGCCGGCGACCGACGTTCGGCACTTAGCGGTGACGGAGCGGCCCGTCGTCAGCCGTAGCCGCCCGGGTACTGGCTCGGATCCGGGTGCTCGTTCCAGTGGTAGTAGCCCATCGACTGCCGCTGGGCTTCCGTCGACTCCTGGCGCAGGCCGCCCTGGAACGAGCCGTACGCCTCGCGGACCTGCTCCTCGATCGAGCGGGCCCGCTCCAGCGCCCGCCGGAGATGCGGGGCGTCGACGAACTCGCTGCCCGAGACCGCCGCGAGGTCGCCCGCGGTGCGGATGAGACCGCCGAGCTCCCGGAGCCGGAGGGTGAGGGCGTTGCGCCGACCGTCGAGCGCCTCCGCGCGGCGCCGGGCCTCCTTGATCAGCTCGAGGACCGCCGCCTTCGTCGCCGGCCGGATCCGGCCGTCGACGGCGATCTCCTGCGCGCAGAACTGGGCGACCCGAAGCCGGTTCGCCTCGGTGTCGGGCATGGCGGTCTCCAGCAGCACCTCGTAGCCGGAGCCGGCGATCCGCGAGCGCAGCGGCGACAGGATCCCGTGGAGGTCCTGGATGTTCGCCGCCGCGACGAGGATGAAATCGCACGGGACCCCGTCGACCCGGACCGCCGCGCCGCCGGACTGCGGGTTGCGCCCGGAGATCGGGAACCGCTTCTCCTGCATCGCCGTGAGGATGTGCCGCTGGAGGAAGCCGAGGTGGGGGAGCTCGTCGATAAACAGTACCCCCTCGTGGGCCTCGTGGATCGCGCCGGCGATCACCCGCTCGTACGGCAGCGTGCCGAGCTGGGGGTGCCCGCCGTACGGGTCGTGCCGGACGTCCCCCAGGAGCTCCGTCTCGCTCGCGCCGGTCGCCATGACGAACGAGTTCCGGTCGAGCTTCACGAGGACCTTGCGCGGGCTCTCGTGCTGGAGGCTGCGCCGCCGCTCGAGGGCCCGCTGGTCGAGGACCTTGATCCGGTCGCCGGCCCGCTCGTAGGCGACGACCTCCTCGACCCCGTTCCTGAGGCGGGTCGTCCTCACGGACTCCTGGGGGTTGCCGCCCGGGCTGACCGTGAGCTCGAGGATCCCGCCGACGAGGTCCCGGAACGGGTTGCCGCTCCCGCTCATGCCGGGGAGGACCTGCTTGACGTTCCCGCAGCTGGGGCAGTAGCGCTCCGTCGGCAGGGAGTAGAAGCTGCAGCGGGGGCAGCGGTAGCCGAGCCGCTCGGCGACGGACACCGGCGCATCGGTCGGCGCGATCAGCTCGCCCTCGACGGAGCGGGCCGCCTCCCGCTCCCGGTGGACCTCCTCCCGGGAGACGACCTCGACGGTCGGCCGCTCGGGGTTCTCCGGATTGTGCACGACCCGCAACTCGGAGCGGGGCCGGTCGAGGTGGAGGGCGAGGGCCTGGGCGGTCATCGACTTGCCGATCCCCGGCGGGCCGACCAGGAGCAGGTGCCGATGCTGGTAGGCGGCGATCCTCGCGGTCTCGACGGCCTTCTCCTGGCCGATCACCCGCTCCAGCGGGTCCGTGGGGATCGGGATGTCGCGGGTCGACTCGATCTCGTCGACCGCGGCCGGGAGCCGCCGGGTCGCCTCGGTCGCCATCGTTCCGTGCCGACGAGGGGCGGCCCCGCTAATAGATTCGCGGCGCGGCCGCCCCGGGCCCCCGGGGGCGAAACGTCCCCTAGCGGGGCCCGGACGGGCCCCCGAGGTCGGCCCTCGTGTAGATCTTCACCTGGTCCGGGAACTTGCCGATCGGGCCGAGGCGCGTCCCCACGACGGTCCCGATCCCCTTCTCCTCGGCGACGTCCAGCAGGCGCTGGCTGACGATCCCGTCGAAGACGACCGCCTTCGCGGGCGTGGCGAGCTGGCCGATCGCCTCGATCATCTCCTTCACGGGCGCCTCGCCGACGACGGCGTCGTTCTCGCCGACGAACAGGCAACGGGAGGCGTTCTCGACGCCGCTCAGCAGCTCGAAGTAGCGGCCCAGCTCGGGCGAGAGCGGGGCCGCGGGCGCGGGA
>JASIDM010000009.1 GCA_030044695.1 Thermoplasmata archaeon | reverse complement strand
AAGGCGCCGGCCGTGGCGGGGGAGATCGCGAGGCTGAACCAGGTCCCGTTCGGGCATCCCGCGCTCGCGCAGCTGGCGCCGGCCTTGGCGGCGACCGAGGGACTCGGCGCCAGCGGGGCCGGAGAGGGGGCCGACGCCGCGACGTCCGGTGGCGAGACGCCCATCGCGACTCCCGCCGGGTCGGCGTCCGCGAGGTTGCGGTCCCCGACGGCGCTCGCGACGGACGGTCCGAGAACGTGGGCGTCAACGGTCGAGGAGAGAGCGTTCAGCGCGAGGACGACGCCGAGCAGCGCCACCGCGACCCGCGGGTCGACCACCGCTCGCCCACGACGAGAGGGGCTTCGTAGCTCCATCCCGCGCCGGCGAGTCGGACGGGGTCTTAACCGAACCTCTCTCGGCCCGGTCCGCGTCGACGAGCGCCGTCGACCCGCCTCGCTCGCGGGCTCCGTTGCCCGCATTGCCTCGACACGGTGCGACCGGGATGGGGCCGAGGTCTTCGGCCGCGGAACCCCACGGACCCGGCGCGGCGGGTCGGACGCGCGGCCCTAGCCAGGTCCAGTCGGGTATCTTCGCAGGAGCCGATCGATGCCGGTCCCGTACTGCAAGGCCCGTTTCGGTCGCGTCACGAGCTCCTCGGGCAGCCCGCGGTGGCGAGCCCAGGCTCGGAACGCCGGCTTGGTGAGTTCGCCGGGCAGTCGGTCCTCGGCCGGGAGCGTCGAGGCGGCGGCGACGAACCCGGGGTCGAGGAACGGCGCCCGCAGCTCCCTCTCCCAGAGCGCGGCGAGTCGCAGCGTCGCCGGCCACGCGTCGGCCCGGAGCGCCGCGAGGTCGCCCGCCGAGCGCGCCGCCGCCGCGTCGGCTCCGAGACCCCGGTAGTGGGCGTACCCGAAGAACAGCTCGTCGGCCCCCTGGCCGCACACCAGGCGCCCCGGGGGGGCCCGTGCGATCGCCGCCGCCAGGGCCACGAGGATCCGCCTCCCCGGACCCGGGACGTCGCCCAGCATCGGGCGGAGCTCCGAATCGAGCGTTCGCACCTCCTCCTCGGCGAGGAGGACCTCCCGCCAGGGGAGCCCGAGGTACGGGACCGCCGCGCGAGCTTGGGCGAGGTCCGAGGCTCCCGGTAGGCCGACGGTCACCAGGGAGGTCCCCGGAACCGTCCGGAGCTCCCAGGCGAGGAGTCCGGAATCGACGCCGCCGGAGAAGAGCACCACGAGGGGCGATGGCGGGTCCAGGAGGCGGTCCCGGGCCTCCTCGAACGACCGATCGAGTCGATCCCAACCGACCGGCATCGGAGGCCCCCGTCAGCCGGTCCGTCCCTCCGGCCGAACCGTTATGGCCCGACGGACCTCCTAAGCGCGATGCCCCCCGACGGTCCGCTTCGAGCTCCCCCCCGCCCGTGGCGGCGTGCCCTGTTCGTGGACCGCGACGGAACGCTGAACCCGGATCTCCACTACCTGAAGGACGCGGACCGGCTCGAGCTGTTCCGGGGCGTCGGCGAGGCGCTGCGCCTCGTGCGGGAGCACGGCGAGCTCGTCGTCTGCGTGACGAACCAATCCGGGATCGAGCGGGGGCTGTACACGCCTGCGGACGTCGAACGGATCCACGCGCGGGTCAACGAGCGCCTCGGCCCGTCCGGGGCGAGGGTCGACGCGTTCTACTACTGCCCGCACGCCCCGGAACACGGCTGCCGCTGCCGCAAGCCGGGGACGGAGCTGTTCGAGCGCGCCTCCAGCGAGCTCGGCATCGACCTCGCAAGCTCGGCGTTCGTCGGCGACCGCCTGGTCGACGTCGAGGCCGGCCGGCGGCTCGGTCTGCTGACGGCAATCGTCCGGACCCCGGGCCACGAGACGGAGGTCGACGAGGAGCTCGCCCGGGCCGGGGCGATCGCCGACCTCACGGCCGACTCGTTCGCCGGGGCGGTCGCCCGCCTGCTCGCCCGCGGCTGACGCGCGCTCCCGAGTTCCGAAGGCTTATCCGACCCCCCCGTTCGGCCCGCGGGGGTCCGACGTGCTCGGAGCCGGAGCGGCCGCCGTCGGGATCGTCGTGACCGTCGGGCTCGCCGCGGCCGCGGTGGTCGCGCGGGCGCTCACGGCCGGGGCGGCCGCGGTGGCGGCGGCGTTCGGGATCGTGATCGTGCTGCTCGCCGGGTTCGGCTTCCTCGCGCTCCTGATCGTCTTCGTCGTGGTGAGCTCGCTGGCGACGCGGTACCGGTTCGCCGAGAAGGCCCAGCGCCACGTCCAGGAAGGCCGGCGCGGCGAGCGCGGCATCCCCAACGTGATCGCCCACATCGTGCTGCCGACGGCGATCGCCATCGGGGTCGGCCTGGGCCGGCTTCCCGCCGTCGCTGCCGGGACGCTGTTCGCGAGCGCGCTCGCGTTCGCCGCGGCGGACACGCTCGCGAGCGAGTTCGGCGTCCTGATGGGCTCGGCCGTCAGCATCCTCTCCTGGCGGAAGGTCGCCGCCGGCACCAACGGCGGGGTCTCGGCCGCCGGGGAGATGTTCGCCATCGCCGGCGCCCTCGGCACGGCGCTGGTCGGCTTCGCGCTGTACCGGACCTTCGCCGACCCGCTCGGCTCGGCCCGCCTGTTCCTGGTCGCCGTCGGTGTCGCCGGCTTCCTCGCCTGCCAGGTCGACTCCGTCCTCGGCGAGACCCTGGAGAACCGCGGCCTCCTCACCAAGGGCTCGACGAACTTCCTCGGGATGCTCTCGGCGATCGGCATCGCGGCGGCGATCCTCGCCCTCGCCGGGGTCCCGCTGTGACCGGGCGCGGTGGCGGCAGCGTGGTCCTCCTCTCCGGGGGGATGGACTCGGCGACCTGCCTCGCCCTCGCGTCGCGCGGCGCCGGCCCCGTGCACGCCCTCTCGTTCGTCTACGGCCAACGGCACGTCCGCGAGCTCCGGTCGGCGCAGAGGCTCGCGCGACGCTACCGGGTCGAAGCCCACCGGATCGTCCGGCTCCCGCTCGCCGAGCTGGTCCGCTCGGCGCTGACGCGCCCGGGCTCTCCGCTCCCCCACCGGTCGCGCCGCCACGGCGCCATCCCGGCGACGTACGTGCCGGCCCGCAACTCGATCCTCCTCGCCGTCGCGCTCGGCTACGCCGAGAGCCACGGGCTGGACCGGATCTACTTCGGGGCCAACGCCATCGACTACTCGGGGTACCCCGACTGCCGTCCGGAGTTCGTCCGGGCGTTCAACGCCCTCGCCCGTCGGGCCGTGCGGGGGCCGCGGGAAGGGGGCCGACCGATCCGGATCGTCGCCCCGCTCCTGCGTCGCTCCAAGGCGGAGATCGTGCGCCTGGGCTCGCGGCTCGGGGTGCCGTGGGCGCTGACCTGGAGCTGCTACGCCGGCGGCCGCGCGCCGTGCCGTCGCTGCGACGCCTGCCGGTTGCGGGCCCGAGGGTTCCGGGAGGCGGGCGTGGCCGATCCTACGGCGTGGCCGGTGAGACTTGGGCGGGCGCCGGGGTGACCGGGGTCACGACCGACGTGCAGAACGAGCAGCGCTTGGCGGCGAGGGGGATCTGCGATAGGCACTCCGGGCAGGCACGGGTCGTCGGGGCGGCCTTCGGGGCCTTCGCTTCCTTGCGGTCCTGGTAGCGCTGGTACGGCAGGGCGATCGCGAAGAAGACGACCAGGGCGACCGTCACGAACGCGATCAGGGCGTTGATGAACGCCCCCTGCAGGAACTGGCTGGAGTTGATCGTGTACTTCCAAGCTGAGAAGTTGAAGTGTCCGGCCGTTCCGATCAGCGGCGTGAAGATATCCGTCACGAGCGCCGTGACGAGGGCGGTGAACGCCGCGCCCATCACGAACGCGATGGCGAGCTGGACGAGGTTCCCCCGTGTGATGAACTTGCCGAAGTCCTCTCGGATCGACGCCATGGTGCCTCGGCCGCCGGACAGGGAGGCGGTATTTCGGGATTGTGGCCCGGCGGCTCACATCGTCTCGAGCGGGACGAGGCCGAGCAGCCCGAGGGCGTTGCCGAGCGTCTGCCGGTACGCCGCGACCAGAGCGATCCGGCTCGCGCGCGCCTCCCCGCCGGTGAGCACCGGCACGGCGTGGTAGAACCGGTTGAACTGGTCCGCGAGCTCGTGGGCGTAGCCGGCCAGCGTGTGGACGTGGGCGGAGCGGGCCGCGTACGCCACGGTCCGGGGGAACCGGGAGAGGATCCGGACGAGGGCGAGCTCCTCCGGGTCGGCGAGCCGCTCCGGCTCGAACGGGTACGGCGGCCGGTCCGCCTCGCCCTTGCGCAGCACGCTGGAGGCCCGCGCGTAGGCGTACTGGACGAACGGCCCGCTGCGCCCCTCGAAGGAGAGCGCCTCCTCCCAGCGGAACTTCACCGGCTTCTCCGGGGCGACGCGCAGCACGTGGAACCGCACCGCGCCGGTCGCGACGGCCTCGGCGATCGCCGCGACCTGGTCGGGCGGGAGGTCGTTCCGCCGCTGGAGGACCTCGCCCCGGGCCCGCTCCACGGCCTCGTCCAACAGATCGTCCAGCCAGACCGCCGAGCCGCCCCGGGTCGACATCCGGCCGCCCTGCGGAGCGGTGATGTCCTGGTAGAGCACGAACTCTGGCCGCCGGGGCTCGCCGAGCTCGGCGAGCAGCGCCTCGAGGGTGCGGGCGTGGAGCCGATGGTCCTGGCCGAGGACGTCGACCACGCGGGCGTACCGTCCTAGCTTGGCGAGG
Source organism: Thermoplasmata archaeon (assembly GCA_030044695.1). Classification (GTDB taxonomy): domain Archaea; phylum Thermoplasmatota; class Thermoplasmata; order Lutacidiplasmatales; family UBA184; genus Lutacidiplasma. The sequence goes on along the minus strand of JASIDM010000009.1, from coordinate 1,822 downwards.
TGGTAGGCGACGTCGCGGCTGACGTAGAGGCTGGTCCCGTCGGCCCGCTGGAAGACGACCCGGTCCGACTCCTTCGGCAGCCCGTACGACCCCGCCTCGATCGCCCAGGCGCCGTTCTCCTCCTCCACGGCGTGGGGCGCGGCGCGCAGACGCGCCAGCACCGAGGCGACCGCGCCGTCGCGGACGAACTGCGACTCCCAGACGAACTCGTCGAAGGCGATCCCGAGCCGCGCCAGCGACGCGAGCATCCCCGCGAGGACCTCCCGCGCGATCGCGGCGTGCTCGGGCGGGGCCTCCCCCGTCTCGATCCGTCGCACGAGGTCGGCGACCGACGCCGCGGTCTCGGGGTGCTCCTTCAGGTACGCGCTGAGCGCGGGGTACGGCCGACCCCGTCGGTGGTCGGCCTTGCCCCCCCGCTCGGTCGGGCCGGCGCTCGCCTCGCGGACCGGCGCGGGCCAGTCGGCCTCCGGTCGCGTCCAGAGCCAGGTGATCATCGCCGACTGTCGACCCATGTCGTCGACGTAGTACTGGGTGGTGACCGGGGCTCCGGAGGCCCGGAGCGCTCGGGCGAGGGTGTCGCCGATGATGGCGTTGCGCACGCGGCCGATGTGGAACGGTCCGGTCGGGTTGGCGCTCGTGTGCTCGACGCAGACGCTCGACGTCCCCCTCGGTCCGTGACCGTAGGTCGCCCCCCGCGCCAGCACGAGCCCGAGCGTCGACCGGACGAGCTCGACCGGATCGACGCGGAAGTTCACGTAGGCGCCCTCGGAGGTGACCTGCGGCAACGTCCGGCTCGGGGGGATCGCTCCCGCGAGCGCGGCGGCGAGCTCGGGCGCGGGCCGATGGACCGCGGCGGCCAGCCTGTGCGTCGGGAAGGCGAGGTCGTGCTCCGGGACCGCCTTCACCTCGAGGGCGGCCTCGACCGCGGCCGGCTCACAGGGGACCCCGAGCGCTCGGGCCGCGTCGAGGAGCCCGGCGCGGCCCGCCGCCGCCCACGGGGTCCAGGGGTCGGTCGCCTCGGCGGCCGTCGGAGCCCGGGAGTCCGCCATCGTCGCCGCTCGGAGCCGCTTTACGGGCGGTGCCGTCTTAACCGTTCTCGATGGCCGGCCTCGTTCTGGTGCGCTACGGGGAGCTCGCGCTCAAGTCCGCCCCGGTCCGTCGCGAGTTCGAGACGGCGCTGCGCCGCAACATCGTCCGACAGTTCGTCGTCGACGGTCGTGCGCTTCGGATCCGGTCGGACCGCGGCCACCTGTACGCCGAGGTCGACGATCCCGAGGGCGCGGTCCGGATCCTCCGACGCGTCTTCGGCGTCACGTCGGTCAGCGTCGTGCACGAGGTCCCCACGGAGCGCCCGGTCCTCCGCGATCGGCTGCTCGAGCTGGCCGGGCCGCGGCTGACCGCCGGGACGTCGTTCGCGGTGCGGGCCCGACGGACGGGAAGCCACCCGTTCACCAGCCAGGAGCTGGCCCGCGACCTAGGGGCGGACATCCTCGCCGCGTTCGCGGATCGGAGCCTCCGGGTCGACCTCACCTCGCCGCAGCTGGAGCTGTTCGTCGAGGTCCGCGGGCCGGTGACCTACCTCTACTTCGATCGTCAGCGGGGACCCGGGGGCCTGCCCGTCGGCGTCGCGGGGCGCCTGGTCGCCCTCGTCGACGGGCCCCGGGGAGCGCTCGGCGCCTACCTCATGATGAAGCGGGGGTGCCGCGTCGCCCTCGTCGCGCCCCCCGCGGGGGAGATCTACGCGAAGGGGACCCTGCAGCGGTTCGACCCCGAGGCGCCGCTGATCGCGCTCGCCGACGACCCGGCGGGCTGGTCGGCCGGC
>JASIDM010000008.1 GCA_030044695.1 Thermoplasmata archaeon | reverse complement strand
CGACGCCGAGCCGTCGGACGGCCGGCCGCCTTGGCGCGGGGGCGCCGCGCCAGGACGGCGGCAGACGGGCTGCGCGGGTTGCGCTCCGCCGCCCAGACCTTCTCCCCCGCCCGCACGGGGACCGGGAGGTCGTTCTCGGCGGGAGGGAAGCTGCACTCGAAGTCGTCGGTGTAGGCGCAGTACGGGTTGAACGCCCGGTTGAAGTCGAGCTCGTAGACGTCCTGCTCGTTGAGCTCGAGGGTGAGGTACCGACCGGGCCCGTAGCTCTCGCGCCCGCTGGTGAGGTCCCGGAACGGCACGAACGCCGAGGTCCCGACCCCCTCGCCGGCGTGGTACAGCCGAAGGCGGAGCGACCGGCCGCCGAGGGCAAAGCTGAGGTCCCCGAGGTAGCGCATCACCGCCTGGTTGTCCCGGTTGGTCCGCAGGTACGCCTCCGCCGGAGGATCCACCCGCTCGAGCTTGCCCGGGACGACGAGCGCCGGGTCCGGCGGGAAGTAGACGAGCTCGTGGAACGGGACCCGGCCGCTGACGAACGGCGACTCGGGGTGGCGGGCCATGAACTCGTTCTTCATCGTCCGCTCGGTCTCGAGCTCGCGGCGCCACGCCTCGTCCACGGTCATCGTGCCCCTGTGGCCCGGCGGCCGACGTCCGCCGGGGCCTTCCAGCTCCTCAGGTCGAGCGACATCAGCTCTTCGTCCAGGTAGCGGCCGTTCCGCTTGACCTCGGCCTCGAGATGGCCGACGGTCCGGAAACCGAGCCGCTCGTACAATCGTCGGGCTCCGGAGTTGACGGAGAAGACGGTGAGCCGCACCCATTCGAACCGCCCGCGCGCCTCTTCGAGGGCACGGAGCATCAACGCCTCGCCAAGACCGTGGCCCCGGTGGCGGCGCGCGACCAGGATGCCGAGGATCCCCACGTGGGAGTTCTCCCATGGGGAAGCGCCTCGACGCGCGGGGGCGATCGTCACCAGGCCCGCGGGGTGCCCGTCGACCTCCCCGACGACGATGACGTCCGGTCCCTTCAGGCTGCGGCCGTAGAGATCGCTGAACCAGGCGACCTCCTCGGCCTCCGTCGGCCGGCGCTCCTGGAGGGTGAGGCCGAGCTCTGGGTTCTCCTTCACCTCGTCGTAGAGGTCGAGGTAGACCTGCCTCCAGGCCGGCGCATCCTCCCATCGAAGCCCCCGCAGGACGAACCTGCGGGACGCTGCCGCGTCGGACACGCTCACCGGACCGGGGGGCGCTAGGCGTAGCCGAACTGGCGCTTGGCGAAGTCGCTCATCCGCTCCGGGGTCCACGGCGGCTCCCAGACGAGCTCGACCGTCGCCCCGTGGACGTTCGGGACCTTCTCGACCACGGTCTTGACCTCCTCGGCGAGGATCCCGGCGACGGGGCACCCGGGCGCGGTGAGGGTCATCCGCAGCTTCACGTCGTCCCCGCTCCACTCGAAGCCGTAGATCAGGCCGAGGTCGACGATGTTCATCGGGATCTCCGGGTCGTAGACCTGCTTCAGGCCCTCGGTGATCAGTCGCTCGCGCTCGGCGTACGGGCCCGCGGCCGCGACGGGCGTCGTGGCGTGCGGCGGGGCGACGCTCGCGTCGGACATCGTCCTCCGGAGCGGTCCGGCCGCTATAACGGTGCCCGCACCGCGGGGGCGCGCGCTCCCGCGCCGCAGAGACCCTTTATGCCGGCCCCCGGTGGTCGAGGGGTGACGCCGCCGAAGGACGTCCACGCCGAGGCGCCGGCGCGGGGCCGGCTCCGGCTGCGCTCGGTCGGCCTCTCGGGGATCCGCAAGCCGCTCAACGTGCAGCGCGGGGGCCGGACCCACGCCCTCGCCGTGACGTTCGACGTCGGCGTCGACCTCCCCTCGGGGCGGAAGGGCTCCGATCTCTCGCGCAACGCTGAGATCCTCGCCGAGATCGTTGACGAGACGGTGACCCGCCCGGTGGCGAGCCTGGAGAACGCCTGCTCCGCGATCGCGGCCGAGCTGTTGCGGCGGCACCCCTACGCCACCGAGGCCTCGGTCCACGCCTCGGCCGAGTACTTCCTCCGCCAGGGGATCCGCGAGGAGCTCCGCAGCTTCGAGGATTACACCCTGCTCGCGGAGGCGCGGGCCGCTCGCCGGCCGGACGGGGCCGTCGCGCTCCGACGGGCCGTCGGGGCGGAGGCGGTCGGCATGACGGCCTGCCCGTGCGCCATGGAGACGTGCCGGGAGCAGCTGACCCGGGAGTTCCCGTTGCTCGCGGACCCCCGCCTCGCCGACCTGCCGATGATCTCCCACAACCAGCGCAACCGGACGCGGCTCGTCTTCGAGCTGGACGGTGACGCCGACGTCGAGGCCGAGGAAGTGATCGCCGCCATCGAGGCCGCGCAATCGAGCCCGACGTACGCCATCCTCAAACGCGGGGACGAAGGGCAGGTGGTCCTCAACGCGCACCGCCGGCCCAAGTTCGTCGAGGACGTCCTCCGCGACCTGCTCGCGAGCCTCCCCGAGCGCTTCCCAGGCGTGCCGGACGCCGCGGAGGTCCGGGCCTCGACGGTCAGCGAGGAATCGATCCACAAGTACAACGTCGAGGCGTCGCACCGTGTCACCCTCGGCGAGCTGCGCCGACCCGAGAGTTCCTAGGCGCCTCAACGGCGAGGTCACGGGATGCGGGAGTCGCTGGACGCCCTCCGACGCCGTCCGGGCCGGTCCCTGCTCACCGCCCTCGGGATCGGGCTCGCCTCCGGGCTCGTCGTCCTGCTGCTCGCCCTGTCGGCCGGCGTCCAGGCGAGCGCCTCGACCCTCGCCTACGCCAGCGGCGTCGACCTGCTGGCCACGAGCGCCTCCGGCGGCGGCTCGCCGATCCTCAACGGCGAGCCCCCCCCGATCCCCGACGCGCACCGGCTCGCGACGGAGATCCCGGCGGCGGACCCGAACGCGGTCGTCGCGAGCCCGTGGCTGCTGGGGGACCTGGTCTTCGGCAACGCCTCGCTCTGGGCCCGAGCGAACTCCTCCTCGGTGCCGGCGGGATGGACGTACACCGGCTCCGGCGCCGTCGGCTGGATCCCGAGCGACCTCGGCGGCATCGAGACCCCGACGTTGTACAACGGCACCGGGTTCACGGCCCCCGGGGACCCGCTGTACGACAACGGCACGTACCACGGGACGGCGACCCACGAGATCGTCCTCGACCAGGCGCTCGCCGGGGTGCTGGACGTGCGCGTCGGGGACGAGGTCTGGGCCAGCCCGGCGGCGCCTCCGTCGGACAGCGCGCTCCCCGGCTGGTACGCCAACGCCACGGTGTTCCGGGTCGTGGGGATCTCCGGCCCGTTCTGGCTCGTTCCCTCCGCCGAGCTCGCCTACCTCTACCTCTCCGAGCTGCAGGAGCTGATCGGCGGTGCCAACGCGTCGACCGACTACGCCACGCTGCTCCTCATCCACCTCCAGGACCCCTCGGATCCCGGGGCGGACCAGGCGAGGATCGCCACGGCGTTCCCCGGCCTCACCGTCTACACCCTCGGGGACATCCTCGGGGAGATCCAGCACGTCGTCAGCGTCTACCGCACCTTCGGCGAGCTGATCGGGGCGATCGGGCTCGTCGTGGCGGCCCTCTTCGCCACGACGGTCCTGCAGATGTCCGTCGACGACCGCAGCCGCGAGCTCGCCCTCCTCCGGGCGATCGGTCGGCCGCGTTCGGCCGTCGGCCGCGTGGTCGTCGAGGAGGGGCTCTGGCTCTCGGCGATCGGGCTCGGGATCGGCCTGCCGATCGCCTACGTCGGGGCGGAGGCGATGAACCGGTTCCTCCTGAGCCTCGTCGGGAGCCTGCCGCACGGATTCTCGTTCGTCGCGTTCAACGCGGACGTGATCGGCACGGGGGTCGCGGCCGTCGTCGCCGTGGGGCTCGTCGCCTCCACCCTCCCCGCCGTGCGGGCGATGCAGCTGCCCGTCGCCGAGGAGCTGCGGGCCCCATGAGGCGCCCGACGACGTCGCGCGGGCTCCGGCACGCCCGCTGGCAGGCGATCCTCGCCGTCAGTGCCATCGCCTCCGCCGTCGCGCTTCCCGTCGTGCTCGTGGGGGTCGGGGGCGGTGTCGCGGCCCACGAGCTCGCCAGCCTGGAGGACACCGGTTACCAGATCGTCGTCAGCGCGGAGGGCCTGCACGGGATCGAGTACGCCCACCAGGACACGGCGACGATGCTCCGGACCGCCGGGGTCGTGGACGCGGAGCCGATCCTGAGCATCCCGATCGACGTCTTCAACGCGAGCGCGAACGTCTCGCCGGTGCTCGCCGAGGGGGTCGTCCCCTCCGAGTTCCTCGCGACCCTCGGCCCGACCGAAGCCGGGCTGTTCCCCTCCCCGCTGCCGTTGGGGGACCCCAACGACACGGTCCACTACGACGGCGGGACGTACCGCGGGCCGTCGACGGACGACGTGCTGCTCTCCAGCACGTACGCGGCCGACCACGACGTCGGGCCGGGGAGCACGGTCGTCCTCTCCCCGACGACCAACGCGTCGCTCGGCGTGAACTACACGGTCACCGGCACGTTCGGGACCGCGCTGTCGATCGTCCAGCCGAGCGGGGCGTTCGCGGCCCTGCTCGTCCTATCGAACCTGCAGAGCCTGACCGGCTACGCGACCGGGCCCGGCACGATCGTGCCGGACGGCGCCGACACCATCGAGGTCGTCGTCCAGGGCTCGGTGGCGGACCACCTGGCGAGCCTCAACGCCGTCGCGGCGGCGATCCAGGCCGAGTTCCCCGCCTACGCGGTGACGACGTTGAGCTCGCAGGCCTCCCAGCTCGCTTCGGCCGACGCGGTGCTCACGGGGTTCTACCTCGCCCTCTCCTCCGTCGGGCTCGCCGTCGGCCTCCTGTTCCTCGCCCTGGTGCTCGTCCGCCGGGTCGAGCGGGAGCGGCGGTCGATCGGCATCCGGCGCGCCCTCGGCGTACCGGCCGCCTCGGTGGCGCTCGGCCTCGTGGGCGACGGGGCGAGGCTCGCGGCGGCCGGCGGGATCGCCGGGGTCGTCGCCGGCATCGTGGTCGTCCGGGGCCTGGCGACGTGGGCGAGCTCGACGGTCCGCGAGGCGGCCCAGCTCGCGGTCTTCTCCCCGACGTTCCTCGCGGAGCTCGTCGCGGCGGTCGTCGGGCTCTCCGTGCTCGCCAGCGCCGCGGCGGTCCGGGCCGCCGCCCGGATCGATCTGCTGGAGGCCCTGCGATGAGCGGGGCGGGGGCGCCGGGGATCGAGCTGCGGGGGGTCTCCCGGACCTACGCCGACGGGACCGCCGAGGCCGTCCCGGCGCTCCGCGGGGTCGACGTCAGTTTAGCCGCCGGCGAGTTCCTCTCCGTCGAGGGGCCCAGCGGCTGCGGCAAGACGACGCTGCTCAACCTCCTCGGCCTATTGGACACCCCGAGCGCCGGCGACGTCCGTTGGGACGGTCGGCCCGTCTCCGAGCTGACGGACCGGGAGCGCTCGAGGCTGCGCCTAGAGAGGGTCGGGTTCATCTTTCAACGGTTCTACCTGCTGCCGACCTTGACCGCCGCCGAGAACGTGGAGCTGCCGATGCGGGCGCTCGGCCTGGCCCGCCCGGAGCGCCGGCGCCGCGCCGCCGACCTCCTCCGCGAGGTCGGGCTCGACGCGAGGGCGAGGGCGTACCCCCACCAGCTGTCGGGCGGGGAGGAGCAGCGCGTCGCCATCGCCCGCGCCGTCGCGAACGGCCCGGGGCTCCTGCTCGCCGACGAGCCGACCGGCGAGCTCGACAGCGCCAGCGCGTCCGTCGTCCTCGACCTCCTGGGCCGGGTCCGCGCCGAGCGCGCGGCCACGCTCGTCCTCGTCACCCACAACCCCGAGGTCGCGGCGCGGGCCTCCCGCCACCTCACGCTGCGCGACGGCCGGATCGTCGCTGACCGGCGGGGGACGTAGGTCGTTGGCGCGGATCGCCATCCTCCTCCAGGAGCGCTGCCACCCCAAGGAGTGCCGCTGGGAGTGCCAGGCGTACTGTCCGCCGGTGCGGATGGGCCAGGAGTGCATCGTCGAGGGCCCCCTCGGCAAGCCGGTGATCAGCGAGACCCTGTGCATCGGCTGCGGGATCTGCGTCCACAAGTGCCCGTTCGACGCCATCAAGATCCTCAACACCCCCGAGGCCGACGAGCGGGAGATCGTCCACCGGTACGGCTACAACGGCTTCCGGCTCTACCGGCTCCCCCAGCCCCCGACGACGGGGATCACCGGGCTGCTGGGACCGAACGGCACGGGCAAGTCCACCGCCCTGCGGGTCCTCGCCGGGGCCGAGGTCCCGAACCTCGGCGACTACGCCGGCGCGGCCGACTGGGCGAAGGTCCTGGCCCGGTTCCGGGGCACGGCGCTGCACGAGCACTTCGAGAAGGTCGCTCGCGGCGAGCTGCGGACCGCCCTCAAGCCCCAGTACGTCGACCGACTCGCGGAGACGGACCGGACCGTCGGCGAGCAGGTCGGCGACGGTCCGGCGGCGATCGCCGCGCAGGAGCGGCTCGGCCTGCGGGAGGTCGCCGGCACGCCGCTGCGCGAGCTCTCGGGCGGCCAGCTGCAGTTGGTCGCGATCGCCCGGACCCTCGCCACGGACGCCGACCTCTACCTGTTCGACGAGCCGTCGAGCTACCTCGACATCGTCCATCGGCTGCGGGTCGCCCGGGTGCTGCGGGAGCTCGGCGCGACGAAGAGCGTGGTCGTCGTCGAGCACGACCTCGCCCTGCTCGACTACCTCGCCGACCAGGCCCACCTCCTCTACGGGGAACCGGCCGCCTTCGGCGTGATCACCCACCCGCTCGCCATGCGGACGGCGATCAACACCTACCTCACCGGCTACCTGAAGGACGAGAACGTCCGCTTCCGCTCCGAGCCGGTCCGCTTCGTCGCGCACCCCCCGCGCCCCGCCTCCCGGCCGGGCGCCCTCGTCCGGTTCGCTCCGCTCGCCAAGCGGTTCCCGAGCTTCGCCCTCGCCACCGGGGCCGGCGAGATCGCGAAAGGGGAGACGATCGGCGTCGTGGGGCCGAACGCCACCGGCAAGACGACGTTCGTCCGGATGCTCGCGGGCGTCGAGCCCCCGACCGAGGGCGCCCCGCCCCCCGGGGTCAGCGTCAGCTACAAGCCGCAGTACCTCAAGGCGAACCAGCCGTGGAACCTCCGGGACCGCTCCGCCGCCCTGGCCGGCGATCCGTCGTTCGACGCCCGCACGTTCGAGCGCGAGCTCGTGCCCGGCCTCCACCTGGAGGAGGTCCTCGACGTCGCCCTCCCGGACCTCTCCGGCGGCGAGCTCCAGCGGGCCGCCGTGGCCCTCGCGCTCGCGCGGCCGGCGACGCTCTACCTCTTGGACGAGCCGAGCGCCTACCTCGACGCCGACGAGCGGATGGCGATGGCCCGCCTCGTGCGCCGGCAGGTCGAGCGGCAGGCGGCCAGCGCCCTCGTCGTCGACCATGACGTCTACTTCCTCGACCTCGCCTGCGATGCCCTGGTCGTCTTCCGGCACCCGGACGGCGACCTCGCGCGCGGGCTCGGGGACGGTCCGTTCCCGATGCGGGACGGCATGAACCGGCTGCTCCAGGAGGTCGGCGTGACGTTCCGGCGGGACGCGGAGACGCTGCGCCCGCGGATCAACCGCGAGGGCTCCGTGCTCGACCGGGAGCAGCGGGCCAAGGGGGAGTACTACTACGACGTCCCCGCCTAGGCCCGCCGACGCCGCTCCCGACCGGGAGGGGAAGTACCGCATGGCGGGGCGCCGGTCGATCGGCGTCTTCGTGGCGTACAGCCTGCTGCTCCTGTTGATCCTGT
>JASIDM010000109.1 GCA_030044695.1 Thermoplasmata archaeon | reverse complement strand
CGAGGGTACGCCGGCGGCGGTTCCGATCGGGCCGAACGGACGGGGCCCCGCTAGTCGGCTCCCCCGGCTCCTGGCCGGCGCGCCCGCGGGTCCCTGGGGTCCCGGAGCTGGTAGGCCGTCACGGCGAGCCCGACGCCGACGAGCACGGCGAACGCCGGCGCCTCGATCGGCCCGAGCGCCCCCGTCCCCAGGCTGAGCGCGTTCTGGGGACGGGCGTCGATGCACATCCCCATCACCGCGAGCGTGGGCAGGCAGCCGCCGCCGCCTCCCGTCGGGCAGGTCGTGGAGCTCGGCGCCGGATAGCTCACGGTCACGGAGACGGCCGAGCCGCTCACGGTCACGCTCCCGCTGTTCGGGCTGGCGGCGATCGTGCACGAGCGGCTGTCGTACGTTCCGGTCTCCGTCCCGGCCGTCCAGGCGACGGTGGCGTTCGGTTCGAGGAAGACGATCTTCCCGACCGTCGACTGCGTCAGGCCCCCGATCGACATCGACCAGGTCCACCCGGACTCCGACCCGGTGAACGACACCTCGTAGGCGTACCCGATCGTCACCGAGAGGTTGTGGCCGGCGGCGAGCGAGCCGGCGGAGGGGTACACCGCCAGCTCGGCCGACGCGCTCACGTTGTAGGCGAAGCTCCCGGAGCCCGTCTCAAGGAAGACGATCCTCGAGCTCTCCGAGTTGGCGACGGTCTTGCCGCCGAGCTCCACCGACCACGTCGCGCCGGACGGGAGCCCCGTCTCGGTGAACGTCATCGGGTACTCCGCGAGGACGTACGCCACCTGGATCGGCAGCGGCTCCGCGTCGGCGACCGTCACGTTGCCGTACTCGGCCGACGTGAGGTTGTAGGTGAGGACCTCCCCGATCTGGTAGGCGTAGGTCCCGCTCGGCATCGAGAACGTGATCGTCGTGGTGGTCGAGGTCTCCCTCGTCCCGTTCAGGGTCACCGCCCAGGTTGTCCCGGAGGCGAGCCCGGCCTCCTCGAACACGACCGGGAAGAGCACCTGAGTGAACCGGATCGCGACGCTCACGGGCGCGCCCTGGACCGCGGCCGATCCGCTCGACGCGTTCGCCTGGTAGTCGGCGATGCTGCCGACGGTGTACGGGACCGAGCCGTTCGCGTAGCCCCAGAGGACGATCGTCGTGTTCGTGGACCAGTGGAGCGATCCGTTCACTGTCACCGTCCAGTTCGTCCCGAGCGGCAGGCCGGTCTCCACGAACGTCACCGAGTGGGTGAAGGTGATGTTCACCGTCACCGGCGCGCCGTTGACCGTGACGTCGCCGCTCGAGGGGGTCGCGTTGTTCCCGTAGCTCGAGGAGGCCAGGAACGGGTACGGCGTGTAGTTCTGGACGTGGTAGACGTGGCGCTCGGCCGACGAGGTGATCGTCGTCCCGTTGAACGTGGTCGTCCAGGCCGTCCCCGGGGCGAGCCCCAGGGCGTCGAACGTCACGTTGTACGCCGGGGCCGCGTGGAAGGCGATCGCCTTCACGACGGCCGCGCCGCTCACCGTCAGCGTTCCGCTCGACGGGGCCGAGGTGAAGTTGGTCACCTTGCCGACCGTGAAGGCGTAGCCGCTGCCGGTCGAGTTGGCGACGGTGAAGTTCACCCACGCCGTCTTCGAGGTGGTCTTGGTCCCGTTCAGCGTGACGGACCAGCTCGTCCCCGAGGGCAGGCCGGACTCCTCGAACGCGACGGCGTACTTCAGGTGCTCGAACGTCACGTCCACCGTGACCGCCGAGCCGTCGACCGTCACCGACCCGGACGTCGTCTCGGGCAGGTAGCCGGCGGGTCCCGCCAGGACCCGCCAGGTGTACGTCCCGTTCGGCTCGAAGAACCCGAGCGAGGAGGTCATGGTGCCGTTCTCCTGGAGCCCGTCCGATCCCGTCAGCGACGCGATCCACCCGTCGTCCTTCGGTAGGCCGGTCTCCTTCAGCGTCACGGCATAGACGGTGTCCGCGAACTCGACGTTGACGACGGCGCCGGAGCCGTCGAGCGTGACGTTCCCGGTCGCCGCCGTGGCGAAGGTCACGTTCCCCTTGATCGACGCCCCGACGACGTAGTACTGCGGCGCGCCGGAGGTGATGGAGAACCCGTAGGTGCCCACCGGCTCGTCGAGGCCGATCGAGGAGGTCTCGGAGGCGACGGTGCTCGCGCCGAGCTGCACCGACCAGTACGTGCCGACGGCGAGACCCGTCTCGCTGAACTGGGCCTCGTACTCGATCGGCGTGAAGACGACGGTCCGGTTCACGGCGGCGCCGTCGATGACGAGGGAGCCCGACTCCGGGTCGGGGCCCCAGCCGGCGGCCGCGCCGATCGTGTACGTGTACGTCCCGTTAGGCTCGTCGAGGTACACCTCGTCCGGGGGCAGGAAGTTCGTCATGTTCCAGCCGGAGACGTCGACCCACCAGGTCGTGTTGGCCGGCAGTCCGGTCTCCGTGAACGTGATCTCGTAGTCGGTGCCGCCGCCCGAGGGACAGCAGGGCATCGCCGGGGAGGCGCGCGCGCCTCCCGGCCCTCCCCCGCCCGCGGAGGCGCCCGCCAGCGGCAGGGCGCCTCCGAGCCCCATCAGCAGCACGATCCCGATCGCCGCGCCCACCATCGCTCCCCGTCGCCGATTGCTTCCCAACGCCCGCACGGGCCACCTCTCCCCGTGCGAAGACCTGGCACGACCTATAACGTACCGGAACGAGCTCTCCGAAGCGGGCCCCGGGCTGACGCGTAAAAGGGCTTCCTATGACGACCTGATACGACGTACGTCAGGAAACGGCGCGGGCCGCGCCGCGGGCGATCACGACGGTGACGACGTCCTCGTCGGCGAGCGGGTGGTCGCGGCCGACCGTCTGCCCGGGGAACCGCGCGCTGCGCCCCCAGATCTGCGCGGCGCGGAACGTCCGCTCGAGATCACCGGGAAGCCGGCGCAGGAGCCCCGCGATGGTATCGCCCTGGCGAAGGATCACGGGCTCCTCCCGGTCGACCGGCCGTCCGGGGGGCTTCACGTAGATGCGAATGAACCTCAGGGCGTGGCCGATCCGGTCGACCAGCGCCTCCAGGCCGAGGTTCTCCTTCGCCGAGACGAACACCGGCTCGAACGGACGAAGCTCCCGCGCGAGGCGGGACCGCTCCTCCGTTCCCAGCAGCTCGGCCTTGTTGACGGCGAGGAGCGCCGGCACGTAGACCCGGTTGCCGGCGAGCGCGTCGATCAGCTGGTCGGCCGTGGCGTCCTCCCGGAAGACGATCGAGCCGTTGTGGAGGCCGAACTCCCGCGCGATCGGGAGGGCGAGCCCGCCCGCGAGGTGGGTCAGGCGTACGGTGCTGGAGACGGTGAGGCCCCCGCGGTCGCCGTGCTGGAGGACGATCCGGGGGGGTCGCCCGTTGATCCGCACGCCGGCCCCCTCGAGCTCTCGGATGAGGGCCCGTAGGTCGGCGTGCTCGGGGTCGATCAGGAACAGGACCAGATCGACCGAGCGCACGACCGAGAGGACCTCGCGCCCTCGGCCCCGGCCGCGGGCGGCCCCCGGGACGAGGCCGGGCATGTCGAGGATCTGAATCGAGGCGCCCCCCCAGCGCAGCATACCCGGGATGATCGACACCGTCGTGAAGTCGTAGGCCGCCGTCTCGCTCTCGGCGGCCGTGAGGCGATTGAGCAGCGTGGACTTGCCGACGGACGGGTACCCCACGAGGCCGACCGTCGCGTGGCCGCTCTTGCGCACCCCGTAGCCGACGCCCCCGCCCTTGCCCCGCGCCCGGGTCTCGCGCTCGAGGCGGAGGACGGCGAGCTTCGCCTTCAGTCGGCCGATGTGGAGCTGCGTCGCCTTGTTGTAGGAGGTGGTCCGGATCTCCTCCTCGACCTCGGCGATCTGCTCCTCGAGGGACGACATCGACGGGCGTGCGACCGGGCCCCCGCGTACTTGACGATGGCGAGGACGAGCCGACGCCCATCCTCCGCCGGGGGATGAGGTGGGGAGAGCGGCCGGCGGCTCGGACGGTTCGTGTCCCGAGCGGGTCCTGGCTCGGCTGGCGTCCCCGCAGCGTCCTGGCGGTTCCTTGCGTGGCCGCCCGGCCGAACGACGCGGGAAGACGTCGAACGCCTCCGCCTGGCCGTTCGGGCGGCGGTGCGGTCCGCCCACGGCGGCGGGGTCGGTGTCCGCCTGGACTTCGCGGGAGGTCCCGGCGGAGGGCTGTGGCTCTCCGCCGCGCGCGGGGGCGATGATCGCTGGGTCGAGCGGGCGTTGCTCCCGGCGTACGGCCCGGGGCAGTGGCGGATCGACCCGGTGAACGAACCGACGGTCTCTGGGCGTCGCTGCGCAGGGCATCGCCCCAGCCTGCCGGGAGAGCGGGGCAGCGGGATCCCCGAGCCGGGAGGGCTAGCGCTCGCCCTGCGGATCGCCATGGGACCGGTCGGCACGGCCGCCGCGCTCCGCGTCACCCTCGTGCCCGCGCCGCAGGCTCGCCGTCGGCTCTGGGACGCCCGGGAGCCGCCGGAGCTGCCGGCGCGTCCGGTCCCTCGCGCGGCCGCTCGGCGTCCGCCGGGGCCGCTCGTCCCCGGACGCGACCGGCCCGTTCTCGAGCTCGAGCCGATCTGGCGGGCGACGATCGACCTCTGGACGGACGCCCGACAGGACCCCGCCGAGCTCGCGCGGCTCCGGGCGTCGATCGGCTCCGCCTGGTCCGTCCTGGACGGCGTCCCACTGTCGTTCGCTCGCCGGCCGCCCTGGTCGGTACCGGGCGCGCTGCTCTCCGAGCGCGAACTGCTCGCGCTCCTGCCCTCGACCGAGCTGGGGTCCGGAACCTCGCCTACCGGCATCCCAGCGCAGGGCGGCCTTCCGCTGGGGCGAGCGCCGGACGGAGGTTCGATCGGTCTCCCCGTGGAGCCCGACCAGGGCCGGCACTTCGCCATCCTCGGCGAGAC
>JASIDM010000108.1 GCA_030044695.1 Thermoplasmata archaeon | reverse complement strand
CGCCGGGGACATCAAGCACCCTATCGTCGGCGTGCCGTCGTGGCTTCGACCGGTCGTCTTCGACTTCTTCGCGACCCTCCTCCACGCCGGGATCCGGCCGGAGGTGGTGCTCGGCAACCACGACGTGGGGCTCGAGCGCCACCTCCCCCGCGAGGTGCGGGTCCACCCTCCCGAGGGAGCCGTCCTCGCCGGGGTCGGTGTCTTCCACGGACATCGCTGGCCGTCGTACGCGGTCCTGCGGCGGCCGACGTTGCTCGCCGGTCACCTGCACCCGGGCTACCGGTTCGCCCCGACCGCCGAGGACCCTGCCGGCAAGCGCCCCTGCTGGGTCCGGGTGGCGTTCGATCGGGAACGGCCCGCGCTCCGCGCCGACGGCCGACCTGCCGGCGTGCGGGAGCTGCTGGTCGTACCCCCGTTCCATCCTCTGGCGGGACTCGAGTCGCTGAACCGCGACCGGCCGGAGCGGGGGCGATCGTTCCTGTACCGGCGGTTCCTCGCGCGCGGCGTCGCCCGCGCCTACCTGCTCGACGGGACCGACCTCGGTCCGCTTCCTACGGAGCTGCCGGGCGGCTCTCCTCGATCAGGCGCGTGAGCGCCGGAGGATCGGCGACGGGCGGGGCGCAGTGGCTGGCGAAGCAGACGAGGGCCCGCACGCCGGGCCCCGCCGGCGCCCCGATCCCCGCGGCCGAGGGCAGCTCGAACGGAGGACGCTCCGGACCGCCCCAGACGACCGAACGAGGGTGCCAGGCACGCCGCGCGGCGAGGAGCAGCCGGTCGGCCTCGGGACCGGAGCCCTCGATGACCACGGTCATCGTGGGCGTCTCCACGAGCCCTGCGGCGAGCGCCGCGCCGGCGGCGAACAGCCCGGCGCCCCCGACCCGGGACGCGATCGTTGCTAGCAGTCCGCGGGCCTTCTCCGTCCATCGCTCGTCACCGGTGACGCTGGCGAGCCGGAGCCAGGCGAGCGCCGCGGCGGAGTTCGGGCTGAGGTGCGGGCTGTCCTCGAGGGGGTACGACGCGTCGGTGGATCCTCCGACCGGGGCTCCGTCGTAGAGCTTCGGAGCGACGTCCCGGAGGAGGCCATCCTCGCCGCGGAACTCGCGATCGACCAGCTCGAGCAGCTCCCGGGCGGGGGCGAGGTACGACGCGCGGCCCGCTGCGACGGCGAGTTCGATCAAGCCGCGGGCGAAGCTCACCTGGTCGTCGAGCAGTCCGAGGCCGGTCCCGCCCGCCGGCCCGAGAAGGTGCGCGACGCCTCGATCACCACGGTACCCCTGCGCCAGCCAGCGGTCGGCCGCCCGGCACGCCGTCGACAGCCAGTCGGCCTCCCCGAAGACCCCGGCGGCGCCGGCGTAGGCGGCGAGGAAGCGACCGGTGATCGAGCCGTACACCGCGCGGTCGACCCGCGGCGCGGGCCGGCGCTCGCGAGCGAGCCGCAGCTTCTCGGACGCCCGCCGAAACACCTGCTCGGGCGCCGCGTCCAGCGCGAGCCCCTCGGCCGCCTCGGCGACGGGCAGCAGACGGAACAGGACGTTGCGCTCGGGGTCGTGGGGCATCCTCCCGTCGGTGCCGACGCCGAAGACCCGGCTGACGAGGCGCGACTCCTGCGCGTCGAGCGCCTCCCGCAGCTCGCCCCGGCTCCAGGTGAAGTAGCTGCCGTCGTCGCCGGGGGCGTTGTCGGCGTCCTGGCTCGCTCCCCAGCCGCCCTGGGGATCGCCGAGGACCGCGTCGGCCCAGCCGATCGTTCCTCGGACGATCTCCTCGAACCTCGGCGTGCCGAAGGCCCGAAACCCGTCGACGTAGGCGACGAGCAGCTCGGCGTTGTCGATCCCCATCTTCTCGAAGTGGGGGATGTGCCAGCCCTCGTCGACCGAGTAGCGGTGGAACCCCCCGCCGAGCTGGTCGTACATCCCGCCGTCGGCCATCCGGAGCAACGTCTCCCTGGCCGCGTCGCGGGCGGGAGTCGTCCCGCGGCCGGGTTCGGTACCGAGCAGCAGCGCGACGGCCGTCGGATGGGGGAACTTGGGGGCCGTGCCGAAGCCGCCGTACGCCGGGTCGAAGCCGCCCAGCAGCTCCCGTGAAACGGCCTCGGCGAACGAGGCGAGCTTCGGCGAGGAGCCCGGCGGGGCCCGACCGAGCCGGGCGATCGCCTCGCGGACCGCCGTCGCCTGGTGGCGCACCTGGTCCGGCTCCTCCGACCAGAGGCGCGCGATCTCCTTGAGGAGCCGGCGAAAGCCGGGGCGGCCGTGACCGTCGGTCGGGGGGAAGTACGTGCCCCCGTAGAAGACGTCGCCGTCGGGGGTGAGGAACGCGGTGAGCGGCCAGCCCCCCTCCCCCGAGAGGGCCCCGACCTGCCGCTGGAACCTCCGATCGACCTCGGGGTGCTCGTCGCGGTCGACCTTCACCGTGACGAAGTGCTGGCGGAGGATCTCGGCGACCTCGGCGTCGGCGTAGGTCCCCTCGTCCATGACGTGGCACCAGTGGCACCAGGAGGCGCCGATGTCGAGAAGGATCGGCCGTGCCGAGCGTCGGGCCAGCTCGAACGGCTCGCTCCCCCACGGATGCCAGTCGATCGGCTGATTCGCGGCCTCGCGCAGGTAGAGCGAGCTCGCCTCGGCGAGCCGGGAGGCAGTCCGTGGGCGTTCGGCCCCCTCCGGCGCCACGCCGCTTGGGGCGGCGCCGCCCAGATAGGGTTTCCTCCCGGCGAGGCGCGGGGACGCCGGAAGCAGGGTTATCCGGTGGGACCGGCGTTACCGCCCGGGCGGGTCTTATAAGCGACCCGTCGGTGGGCCGCGCCGAGGGCGCGCCGATGGAGATGCAACCGGGCCAGATGGCCTACGATCGCGCGATCACCGTCTTCTCCCCGG
>JASIDM010000107.1 GCA_030044695.1 Thermoplasmata archaeon | reverse complement strand
GCCCCGGGTTAATACTGCGGCTTCGCGCGCTGGTAGGCGTCCCGCAGCGCCTGGGTGTCGACGTGGGTGTAGATCTGCGTCGTGGCGACCGAGGCGTGCCCGAGGAGCTTCTGGATGTAGCGGATGTCGCAGCCGTGCGACAGCAGGGTGGTGGCGAGCGTGTGCCGGAGCATGTGGGGCGTGACCCGACGCGGGATCCCCGCGCTGGCGGAAGCCCGGCGGATGAGCCGCTCGACGGTCACCGGCCCGACCGGGAACAGTCGCGCGGACGAGGCTCCTCCGCTGGCCCGCTCGCTCAGGTAGCGGTCGATCGCCGCGCGGGACCGGTCCTCGAGCACGACCTCGCGGTCCTTGTCGCCCTTGCCGCTGCGAACGTGCAGGATGTTCCGCTCGAACTCGATATCCTCGACCTTCAGTCGGCAGAGCTCCCCCACGCGCAGGCCGGCGAAGGCGAGGACGTGGACGATCGCGCTGTCCCTCGGCGACGCGGCGACGGCGCCGAGCAGGCGGTGGACCTCCTCCTCCGTCAGGTACCGCGGGAGGCGCTCGGGACGTCGGGGGGGCTCGAGGGTGTCGGCCGTCGCGAGCCCGTAGCTGCGGAACAGGCAGGCGAGCCCCCGGATCGTCGTGTATAGGGAGTTCTTGGCGTAGTGCCGCTGGAGGACCAGGTACTCGCGGTACGCCTCGAGGTCCGTGCCCGTCACCTCCGACAGCGGCTTCTGGGCGAACGCGAGGAACGTCCGGGCGATGTGCCCGTACTGCTTCACCGTGCAGGGGCTCCGCTCCTCGGCCTGGAGCTTCCGCTGGAACCGCTCGACCAGGTCCGTGACGCTGAAGCCGGTCGGGCCGATCGGCCGAACCCGTGGACCTCGGGCACGACGGTCGACGTCCGTTGGGCGCGAGGCCCCCGCCATGGAGGGCATCGCGGCTCGCTGGCCGGGGTTCGGGTAATAATCGTATGCGCGCAGTGGAACGCCGGCGCTCGTTGGACGCTCAAATAGACGGTCCGGCTCGAGCGGCCGTGCGCTGCTCGGCGTGCCCGGAGCCCGCGATCGTCGACCTGCCGTACCGCGGCGGGCACCTCTGCTCCGGGCACCTTCGCGCGTCGGTCTGGGAGCGGTACCGGCGCGAGATGCACCGCCAGCTGCCCGGCTTCGGGGCGGGGACGGTCGCCGTCGCGCTCTCCGGGGGGAAGGACTCCTCGGTCGCCCTCGCCTTGGCCCAACGGTACTTTGGCCGCCGCCCCACGGTCCGGCTCCTCGCGATCAGCGTCGACGAAGGGATCGACGGCTACCGGGCGGCGACCCTGGAGGCCGCCCGTCGCCTCTGCCGGAGCCTCGGTGTCGAGCAGGTCGTCGTCCGCGCCGAGCGGGAGCTCGGCACCACGACCGACGCCCTCGCGCGGGAGCTCGCCGGCACCCCGCCGTGCTCGTTCTGCGGCGTGTGGCGACGGCAGCTGCTGAACCGGGCCGCCCGCGACGCGGGGGCGGACGCCCTCGTCCTCGGCTTCAACCTGGACGATCTCGCCCAGACGGTGCTGATGAACCTCGTGCACGGGGACCTCGACCGGCTGGTGCGGATGGCCCCGCATCGCCGACGGCAACCGGGTCTCGTCCCGCGCGTCGCGCCCCTGGCCCAGGTCCCCGAGCGGGAGGTGTTCCTGTACGCCCTGGCGGAAGGGCTGCCGTTCGATCACGGCGAGTGCCCCCACGCGGCCCGGGCGCAGCGGAACCGGTTCCGTGCCATCGTCTGGGAGCTCGAGGAGGCCCAGCCCGGCACCCGGCAAGCGCTGTTGCGGACCCACGAGCGGCTGGTCGAGCGGTGGCTCGCCACGGACGGGCCGGGAACCCCCGGTCGCTGCCGCGGCTGCGGGGAGCCCGCGTCCGACGAGCTGTGCCGGGCCTGCGAGTTCCGTCGTCGAGCGTCGCCCGTGGGGCCGGAGGTCGCCGCGTGAGCACGCCGAAGGGGCCCCCGGCGCCGCTCCCCGTCCTTTCCCCGGCGCCCCAGGTGTTCGTGGTGGGGGCCGGGCTGATGGGATCGGGGATCGCCGCGCAGTGCGCCCTCGCCGGCTGCGCGGTCCAGCTCGAGGACGTCTCCGCGGAACTGGCGAAGGGAGGCTTGGATCGGGCCCGGCGGGCGCTGGAGCACGCCGTCGGCCGCGGGGAGGTCGCCGCCGAGAGGGCGGAGGGGGCGGTCGCCCGACTCACGACGGCCGTCGGGCTGTCGGGGGCGGCGTCCGCGGAGATCGTCATCGAGGCCGCCCCGGAGGAGCTCGCGCTCAAGCGACGGCTGTTCGCCGACCTCGAGCGGTCGGTCGGACCGGAGACGGTCCTCGCCTCGAACACCTCCTCGCTGCCGATCGGGGCCCTCGGCGACGGCCTGCGGTCGCCGGGCCGGCTCGTCGGACTGCACTTCTTCAACCCCGTCCTCCAGATGCCCCTGGTCGAGCTGATCTCCGGGCGTCGGACCGACGCGGACGTCGCCCGGCGCGCCGAGGGGTTCGCGCGGGGGCTCGGCAAGACCGTCGTGCACAGCGCCGACAGTCCCGGGTTCGTCACCTCGCGCGCGCTCGCGCTGCTGGTGAACGAGGCCGCCCGGATGCTTGAGCAGGGGGTCGCAGCGCGGGACGACATCGACGCGGCGTACCGGCTCGGCTTCCACCACCCGATGGGCCCGTTCGAGCTGGTCGACCTCGTGGGGATCGACACGACGGTCGCGATCCTGGACGTCCTCTTCGACGGCCTGCACGACGAGCGGTACCGGGCGGCGCCGGTGCTGCGGAAGATGGTCGCCGAGGGCAGGCTCGGGCGTAAGAGCGGCGAAGGGTTCTACGCCTACCCCTCGCGGGGACCGGGTCGAACGTGAGCACCGTCGCCGCCGTCGAGGACCTCGCCCTGCTCGTCCTGGTCGCCCTCGCGCCGGCGCTGGCGTACCTGGCCTGGGTGCGCAAGGGCGAGGGGGCGACGGGCAAGCGGTGGCGGGTCCTGCTCGGCGCCTTCGCCTACGGCGCCCTGTTCGCCACCCTCGTCGCCGCCGTGCTCGAGATCGTCGTCGTCGCGCTCGGGACGGCGGTGAGCGTGCGGTACCCCGCCCCCGAGTTCGTCTTCCTGAACGGGAACTCGACGGCCGGCTCGTTCTTCCTCGTCCTCGTGATCGCGCCGTTCATCGAGGAGGCGCTGAAGGCCTCCGGGGTCGTCTACTACCGGGGCTCGATCACGCGGGTGGCGGACGGCCCGGTCGTCGGCGCCTCCGTCGGGCTCGGCTTCGGGTTCTTCGAGACGTTCCTGTACGGGCTTGGGGCGTTCCTGATCGGGGGCCTCGCCGCCGGCGTCGCCCTGATCCTGGTCCGGAGCGTCTCGAGCGTCCTGCTCCACGGGAGCTCCACCGGGATGTTCGGCTACGGGTACGCCCGGGCCCGGTTCGGCGTCCCCGGGTCCGGTAGCGGCGGCTACTACCTGCTCGCCGTGGCGATGCACGCCACCTTCAACGTCCTCGCCTCGGCCGGCGTCCTCCTGCTCGCGTTCGGGGTCCACGGGATCGCCGAGGCGATCGGCTCGTACGTCGCGCTGCTGGCGGCGATCGGCTTCGCGATCGGGGCGATCGAGCACGTCCGGGCGGTGACCG
>JASIDM010000106.1 GCA_030044695.1 Thermoplasmata archaeon | reverse complement strand
CCCGACCGAGCGGGCCGTCCTGGAGCGGGCGGGCCCGATCACCGTCGTGCGCCACCGGCACAACGCCGTCGGCAACAACGTCCTCGCCAACGACCACGGGGCCCTCGTCCACCCCGAGTACTCCCACGAGGCGATCGAGACGATCCGCGACGCCCTCGGGGTCCCGACCGAGCGCGGGACGATCGCGCAGCGCTCGTCGGCCCGCACGAACACGCCGAGGTACGGGCTGCCCCCGACGAGCGTGCGGCCGACCGGCACGCGTTCCGGCCCCCCGACGGGCTAGTCGGACTCGAGGAGGTCGACCTCGATGAGGCCGTCCTCGAACCGGATCGCCTTGACGCGGACCTGCGACGGGATCCGCTGGATCCCCCGGGCCCAGATGTGCTCGTTCAGCCGCGGGTCGATCCAGACGTCCTCCGGGGCGCCCTTCATGTGGCGGACGACGAACCGCCGTACCGTCTCGAGGGCGTGGCCGGCGCGCCGGCGGCGGGACGGCTGGTGGCGGCTGGCGCGGAGGGGGATCACGTACTCCCGCTCGAGCTCCTCCTTCTTGCGGGACGGCGGGGGGGTCGGCATCGCGGAGGACCTCCTACTTGTGCAGGTGGCCCCGCGTCCACTTGCGGCGCTTGGGGTGCCGGGTCACGGTCCGGTTCGTCCGCTGGATCACCCACGCGGGGACCCGACGGTTGCTCTTGACCGCCCGGAACAGGCGGAGCTTTCGGGCGTGGCTCTTGCGACGGTTCGCCATCGTTCGATCCTCTCCTTCAGCGGCGGGTGATCTTGATCTCCCGGCGTTCGGGGGCGATCCGCTCCAGGAGGGCACGCAGGGTGGCGTCGTCGACCGCCCGCGGGAGCCGGCCGCTCGCGGCGAGGGCGATCAGCTGCTGCTCCACGGCCGCCGCGACGTCCGGCTTGGCGAGCCGGATCCGACCCAGGCGCTCCCGCGCGTCCGGGGTGAGGATGCGGCGCAGGACCTCGGATCGCTCCGCGTCCCGGCGGCGCATCTCGGCCTCCTGGGCGGCGTACGCCTGGGCGTTCACCGTCTCGGAGGTCTGCAGGTCCTGCAGCTGTTGGAGACGGCGCCGCCGCAGTTCGGCGAGCTCGGAGTCGTCGCCCTGCGCCATCGGCGTCCCTACGACCCCCACCGGCCTCAAAGGTACTTGGCGAGTTCGGGGCGGCTGGCGGCGAGCCCCTTGAGGAGGTCGCGGCTCACCGTGTCCAGGAGCTTCTGCCCGGAGGCGGTCACGCGGCGCCCCCGGCCCTTGTACGGCTGCAGGAGGCCCGCCTTCTCCAACTGCTGCACGATCTCGCGCAGCACCGCGCGGGATCCGGTGCGAGCGTGGTACGGCGCGCTCCCCCGATCGCGCTTGCCGCCGTACTCGGCGCTCAGGCGCGACACCCCGATCGCCCGCTTGAGGTAGACCTTGCGGAGCACGGAGGCGCTGCGGAGGTACCACCACTCGGGGTCGACCGGGCCGCGCTGCTTGTGGACGCCGGTCTTCGCGAACGCCGCCCACGTCGGAGGGCTCACGGCCTGCCGGCTCTTCAGCTCGGAGGCGAGCCGCGGCAACAGGGCGGACGCTGGAACGTCGTTCGGATGGGCCATCGGGCGGCGCGGCCACAAGGCCCCCGTATTTAAACGCCGCGCGGCGTCGGTAGGCGACCCCTCGCCCGCCGGCTCGGCGCCCCGGTCCCCGCGCGCTCTTTACTATCCGCCGTGCCGTCTGTGGAACGAGGGAGCTTCTCCCACGATGGCCCCGGAGACCGCGGCACTGATCCTGAGCGGAGGGGCGTCGAGCCGCCTCGGCGGCGAGCCGAAGGCGCTGCTGGCGGTCGACGGCCGCAGCGGCATCCGGCGGATCGCCGAGCTTTGCCTGGGCGACGGGTTCGATCCCGTCACGGTCGTCGTCGGCCCCCACCGGCACGCCATCGCGCACGAGCTGCGGGGGATCCCCGTCGAGCTCCTCGACGCCGAGGACTGGGCGGAAGGTCGGACCGCCTCCGTCCAGGCCGGCCTCGCGGCGTTGCCACCGGACCGGGACATCCTGTTCTGGCCGGTCGACCACCCGTTCGTGCGGGCCCGCACGATCGACGCGTTGCTCGCGGCCCGGTCGACGGACCTCCTCGGCGTCTGGTTCATCCCGACGTTCGAGGGCCGCAGCGGCCACCCGGTCCTCTGGCGGCCGGTCGTCCGCCAGGACATCTTCGACCTGCGCCCGGACGCCCCGCTCCGGGCGCTGCTGCCCGAGTTCGGCCCCCAGGTGCGCCGGGTCCCGGTCGATGATCCCGGGGTGGTGGCGAACGTCGACACCCCCGAGGCGTTCCTGCAGGCCGTCTCGGCGTGGACGCCGGAGGAGCTGCTCTGATGGACCGCCGGACCGAAGAGGAGGTCGTCCGCCTGCTCCGGCGGCACCGACCGTTCGTCCGCGCCTGCGTCGTCCGGGTCGACGGCTCCGTGCCCGGGAAGCTCGGCGCGACGATGGTCGTTCGCGATGACGGGACCACCGTCGGCACGGTCGGCGGGGCCGCCCTGGAGGAGGAGGTCAAGCGGCTCGCCGGGCTCGCCATCGAGCGGCACCGCGGCGACCTCGTCCGGTTCGACCTCGCCGCGTGGCGGGAGGGGGGCCTGCCGAGCCTCTGCGGCGGGGCGGTCGAGATCGCGCTCGAGTACGTCGCGCCTCGTCCGAACGTCCTCCTCTGGGGGGGAGGCCACGTCGCCGAGGCCGTCGCGCGCCTTCTGCCGGGTTTGGAGTTCGACCACGCCGTCGCCGACGACCGCCCCGACTACGTGCGCTCGGACCGGTTCCCCCAGGCCGAGCGCCGCGAGGTCGTCGCCCCGGACGAGCTGTTCGACCGGTTCGAGCCGGCCGACTTCACCCACCTCCTCGTCCTCGGCTACGACGCGCTCAAGGACCTCGAGGTCCTCCACACGGCCATCCGGCGGTTCCCGAACACGATCGGCCTGATCGCGAGCGCGCCCAAGCGCGAGCACCTGTACGCCCTCCTGCGCGAGCGCGGGGTCCCGCGGGAGGCGCTCGCCCGCATCCGCTCCCCGGTCGGCGTGCCGATCGGCGCCGAGAGCCCCGCGGAGATCGCCGTCAGCATCGTCGCGGAGATCGTCCGCGACCTTCACCCACCTCGGGCACCGAGCTCGAGCTCGCGGGCGCGCGAAGCGCATCCGGAAGGCGATGGCGGAGGACGACACCGTTAGGTTCACGCTGAACGGGGCCCCGGCGCTCGCGCGGTGCCCGGACGAGCGGATCCTGCTCGACCTCCTTCGGGAGGAGCTGCGGCTCACGGGCACCAAGCGCGGTTGCGACCTGGGGACGTGCGGCTGCTGCACGGTCCTCGTCGACGGTCGGCCAACGCTCAGCTGCCTCACCCTCGCCAAGATCGTCGCCGGTCGCTCCGTGACGACGATCGAGGGGATCGCCCCGTCCGGCGGCCTGTCGCCGGTCCAGCGGGCGTTCGTCGACCTCGGGGCGACGCAGTGCGGCTTCTGCACGCCGGGGTTCATCGTCACGGCGACGGCGTTCCTGCGCGAGCATCCGCGGCCGAGCCGCGAGGAGATCGAGCAGGCGATCTCCGGCAACCTCTGCCGCTGCACGGGGTACCTGGCGATCGTCCGGGCGATCGAGGCCGCCGCGCGGGCGGAGGCGTGATGGCGGCCCGAGAGAGGCCACTGCGGCTCCTCGGAGGCCGCATCCCCTACGTCGAGGGCCCCCTCAAGGTCACGGGGCGCGCCGAGTACACGGACGATCTCCAGCGTTCCGGCCAGCTCGTGGGGCGCCTGCTGCGGAGCCCCTGGCCGCATGCGCGGCTCACCTCGGTCGACGCGAGCGCCGCCCGGGCCCTCCCGGGCGTCGCGGCCGTCCTCACCGGCGAGAAGTACCCGACGCCGTTCGGGGTCCTGCCGATCACCCACGACGAGACGGCGATCGCGGTCGGCAAGGTCCGCTACCTCGGGGACATCGTCGCCGCCGTGGCGGCGACCGACGAGCGGACCGCCGAGCTCGCCCTCGAGCGGATCCGCTTCGACGTCGAGCCGCTCCCCGAGTATCCCGATCCGCAGAGCGGGACGGTCCGGGTCGCCGAGCCGATCCACGCCCGGGGCCTCGCGGGTTCCAACATCCAGAAGGAGGTCGTCCAGCATTTCGGCGACGTCGATGCGGCGTTCGCCCGCGCGAGCCATCAG
>JASIDM010000105.1 GCA_030044695.1 Thermoplasmata archaeon | reverse complement strand
CGACGGCGGGTAAGGTCCTGTGGTCGACGGAGTCGATGGGCTTCGAGCCGGTCCCCGTCGAGCTGCAGCCGAAGGTCGTCGCCGAGATCCGCCAGCGCCGCGGGCTCAAGCCCGAGCCGTACGACGCGAGCTACTACGCCGGCTGAGCCGGCGGCCGGGGCTGGGCCCTCTCGGCCCGAGACCACCTACGTGCGGTGTAGTAGGTTGGAGCCGCCAACCTACGGTTACCGTAGTAGGTCTGGACGAGCGCTCCCGCGCCATCCGGCCAAGCTACGGTTGTTGTAGTAGGTAACGTACGTAAGCCGTAGTAGGTTATCGTGGGACCGGGCAGGACGCCCGCCGTCGCCGCCTAGGCCGCGCGGGGGACGGGGGCGCGGGCCGTTGGGGCGCCGTCCAGGGTCGTCTGGCCCCCCGGGCGCGGGCCCTCGGCCGAGCGGGAGCGCAGCGGCCAGGCGCCCTCGTGATCGAGGAGCCAGCGCTTGCGCCAGAGGCCGAGACCGTAGCCCTGCATCGAGCCGCTCTCGCCGACGACCCGGTGGCACGGGATCACGATCGGGATCGGGTTCCGGGCCATCGCGCCGCCGACGGCCCGGGCCGCCCCGGGGAAGCCGGCCTGCCGGGCGAGCTCGCCGTAGGTCACGGTCTTGCCCGCCGGGACGCGGCGCAGGGTCGCCCAGACCTTGCGGTCGAACTCCGAGCTGGACTCCGGCGCGACCTCGAGATCGACCAGCGAGTCGGCGCCGCGGAAGTACTCCCTTAGGCGCGCCGGAGGGGTCCCCGAACGGTACGGGGGTCGGCGGCGCAGCGCCCCGGCCGGGACGCCGGTCTGGGCGGTGCCGGGCTCGAGCAGGTCGACGACGCGGACCACCCCGCCCTGGTAGGCGATCCGGAACAGCCCGATCGGGCTGGCGAGGTCCGCGACCTCCACGGTGGCGGCCATCCCCGGGCGACGCGCGCGGGCCCTTAAGGCGGTTTCAACCCGGGCCGACGCTCTCGAGGCCCCCGGCCGTGATGCGGAACTCCGCGGTCCCCTCGGGGCGCGCCCGGTGCTTGACGAGGACCACGCGTCGCACCGGCCCGGTCCGCCGGTCGAACCGCAGGATCGTCTTGGCGGCGTGGTTGAGGAACGAACCCCCGAGCGGCTCGAGGGCGCCGTCCTTCGGGTTCCGCCAGACCTGGTTGGTGAGGAGGACCGCGACGCCCCTCCGCCGCGCCGTCGCCACCAGGTCGGCGACCTGGAGGACGAGCGCCTCGCGGGCATCGTCCTCGTCCGGCCCCGACAGCGCGAGCCGGTAGAAGTTCGTGGCGGAGTCGAGGACGACGAGCCCGACGTCGCGTCGACCCCCCCGGGTCAGCGCGCAGGCGGTCGCCACGGCCCGGCCCTGCTCGGCGAGGTCGTGGGGCGCGGAGACCAACAGGTGCCCGAGGAGCCGGTCGAGGTCGGGGCCGGCGATCGCGCGGAGCCGTTCGAGGCTGACCCCCTCGGTGTCGACGTAGAGGACCCAGCGCGAGGCCCGCGCGGTCCTCGCGGCGACGTCCAGGCAGAAGAGGGTCTTGCCGCTCCCGCCCTCGCCGTAGAGCTCCGTGACGGCGTCGGTCTCCAGCCCCCCGCCCAGGAGGCGGTCGACGCTGGCGATCCCGGTCGGGAGGCGGTCGGCAGGCATCGCGGGCCGGAGCGACCTCGCGCCTTTACGCGTCGCCCCGCGCCGGCCCGCCGACCCGGTACGGCCGGTTGAGCTCGGGGAGGACGACGTGGGTCCCCGGGGTCCGGAACGCCTCGGGATGCTCGGTGTGGATCGGCACGACCGCGTCCGCCGCGACGTCGCGGACGATGCTCTTGAGTTCGGGGTCCGAGGCGTGGCCGCTCGCGTGCATCTGGTGGAAGGTGAGCCCGAAGTGATCGAGCCAGTTGTGCATGACCCGGTCGTCGACGTCGTCCTCGCTGAACGGCTCGCTCATGGAGTGGACGAACGGGCTCCCGCGGGGCGGACGCAGGTCGATCATCTCCGGAAAGTGGGTGAGGTCCAGGGCGAGGAGGTAGTCGCGTCCGCGCTCGCGGACGTCGGCGGCGGAGAGCGCCCCGTCCAGGAGCGGCTCCTCCCAGCGGAACAGGCGCTTCTTCTTGCGGGCGTACACCGCGATCCCGGCGCTCCGACCGGGGACCGGGACGGCCCCGGCGGGGAACCGGGGAGCGACGGCCCCGAGCAGGTAGGCGGTCCTCGCCGAGACGAGGAGCGTGCGACCGGCCTCCCGGGCGGCCGCATACAGCGTCGTCAGTCGGTCGACGTCGCGCGGGTAGGTGCAGGCCAGCGCCACGGTGGAGCAGTCGGCGAGGACCCCGTCGACGCCGCGACGCACCCCGTCCTCGCTGAAGTTCTTCCGCCGATCCGGGCCGGCGCGGGTCCCCTCGGTGATCAGCATCCGGGGACGCTCGGCCTTCGCCGCCGCGAAGAACTCGTGGGTCGCTTCGGCCCGGGGCCCGTGGTGGCGGAAGTCGCCCGTGTAGACGATCGTCCCCTCCGACGTGCGGATCAGGAAGCCGTAGGCGAACGGCACGGAGTGGTCGACGGGGAACGGGACCACCTCGAG
>JASIDM010000104.1 GCA_030044695.1 Thermoplasmata archaeon | reverse complement strand
CTGGGTGGCACAACACCACCTCGTCGTCGGAGGCGGTCTACCTGTCGGACGGGACGTTCGCCGTCTCGTTCGCCTCGGAGAGCGACTTCAGCCTGTACGCGACGACGGAGATCAACGTCACCCTGAAGGTCGGCGAGACGGTCGACGCGCACTACGACCAGGGCCGTGTGACGTTCACCAAGGTGGGGCTCCACGCGGGCAACTCCTGGGACGTGAACGTGACCTGCACGACCCCGACGTCCTGTGGCGCGACGACGTTCGACCTGACGGGGACCAGTTCGCTGGTGGCGTACCTCGAGGACGGAACGTACAGCGTGACGTACTACGCGGCGGGAGCGAGCACGACGAACAGCCCGCTGCCCAGCATCACCGTGACCGGAACGGGCGCCCAGACCGTGCCGGTGCACTGGACGTAGCCACGTAGGAGCCCACGCTCCCGCGCACGATCCGGCCCCTTCGGGGGCCGGACGAACCCTTTCCCTCCCTTTCTTTTCGAAGCGGGTAGGTTCCAGGGTTACCCCCACGCCGTCTCGCCCGGCCAGGGTGTTCACGATTCGCTGGCGCGTTCCGTCGGGTCGATCAGCCGCGGGAGTTCCGCGGGGTGTTCACCCGGTGTGGCCGCCGTGCCCGGTGCCGCTTCAGGGAGGGTGCCGTGCTCGGCAGGCGACCGCCGCCTCGACCTCGGTCGGCCCCGCCGTAGCTGACGGTGGCTCCGACCGGCGCGACGAGCTCGGTCCGCAGATTCCCCGCCTAGGGGGAGACGGTCGTCCCCGCGCCCGGGATCGGTCCGGGGGAGCGGCTCGACCCGGCGGAGCCGAGCCCACGCCCAAGACGACGAGTGACGGCTCTCGCGGGCCGCGGCCCGGGACGTGCTACGACGGGGGTGGTACCAACGGCTCGGCGAGGTCGTCCGCGGGCGCGGTCTCGCCCTCGACGACCTCGCCTCCCTCGCCCTCGGCAGGAGAGGTCTCCTCGGCGCCGCCGTAGAGGTGGCAGGCGACGAGGTGGTCCGGGCCCTGCAGCTGCGGCTCCGGCCGGACCTCCTTGCAGATCGGCATGGCGTACGGGCAGCGGGGGTGGAACCGGCAGCCGGGCGGGGGGTGGATCAGGTTCGGGACGGCCCCGGGGATCGTCTGGAGGTCCCGGTCCGGCTGGTCGAACCGGGGGATCGAGGCGAGCAGGCCGTGGGTGTACGGATGGAGCGGCCGGCGGAACACCTCGGTGACCGGCCCGTTCTCGACGATGATGCCGGCGTACATCACGTTCACATGATCGCAGACCTCGGCGACCACGCCCAGGTCGTGGGTGATCAGGACGATCGCCGTCCCGACGGACTCCCGCAGCTGGCGCATGAGGTCGAGGATCTGCGCCTGGATCGTGACGTCCAGCGCCGTCGTCGGTTCGTCGGCGAGCAGCAACGTCGGCTGGCAGGAGAGCGCCATGGCGATCATCGCCCGCTGCAGCATCCCGCCGGAGAGCTCGTGGGGGTAGCCCCGGGCGACCTGGGCGGGGTTGGCGATCCGCACCTGCTCCAGCTGCTCGACGGTCCGCCAGAACAGCTCGTTGCGGAGCGGGCGGTACATCCGACGCTTGATCCCGCGGATCCCGAAGTAGAAGTGGCGGAGCTTCTCCAGGCGCATCCGGACCCGGACGGCGCCGATCCCCACGCGGTTGTGCCGTTCGAGCTTCATCTCCTCCAGGTAGACCCCGTTGAGCCTCTGGCGGAGGACCTCCACGCGGCGCAGGTGGCGGATGTACCGTCGTTGCATCGCGCCGAGATGGACGCGCCGCAGGCTCCGCATCGCCATGCGCCGAAGGCGCGCCGTCGGCTTGCCGGCCGTGCGGGCGTACTGGACCAGCTCCGTCGCGACGCTCGGCAGGCCCATCCGCCTCGCCAGGTCGGCCGCGGTGGAGCGGATGCTCGCGGAGTCCCCCTGGGCGGCGGCGTTGAGGTAGAGCTCGAGGGCCTGCTCGATCTCGGGCGAGGTGTGGACGCCCCCGCGCTTGGGCGGCGCGATCCCCGGCCCCTCCTCGACGATCGGGCCGATCGGGGGGGCCACGCGATCCGCGCGGAGGAGCCCGTCCAGGATCTCCACGCCCCGGTGCAGGAGGAGCGACTCGCCGAGCTGGTCGCTGATCGAGAAGACCGGGTTCATCGCCTGCGTCGGCTCCTGGAAGATCATGCCGACCCCCCGGCCCCGGACCGAGCCGACCCGCTGGTTGGCGGCGCGGATCTCCCCGAAGTTCCGGCTCACCTTGACGCGACCCGTGGTGCCGATCCGGCGGTACCTCGCCTCGCGGTCGAGGCCCCAGAGCAGGTCGACGCCGTTCAGCAGGATCTTCCCGGAGATCACGCGCCCCGGCTCGGAGACGAGCCGGGCGACCGAGAACGCCGTGACGCTCTTGCCGCAGCCGGTCTCGCCGACGACGCCGGTCGTCTCGCCGGCGCGCGCCTGGAGGTTGATCCCCTCCAGCGCCCGGACCACCCCGTCGTAGGTGAAGAAGTACGTTCGCAGGTTCTGGACATCCAGGACAACGCGGCCGCGACCCGAGTCGCTCCTCGGGACCCGGGTGACCGGCGCGGTGGGAGCGACCCGCGCCGGCCGCGCGGACCTACCCTGGAGCCGAGGCCGCGAGACCGCGCCGCGGTGGCCGCCGGTCGGGCGCCATCGGCCCGAGGTCGGCACGGACTCCGACGCCATCGGGCCGCCCTACCGCCTCAGCCGCGGGTCCAGCGCGTCGCGGAGCCCGTCGGAGAGGAGATTGACGCTTATGGCGAACAGGAACACGGCGAATCCCGGGAAGAACAGCTGCCACCACGGCAGGATGCAGCCGTGGTCCGACGGGGTCCAGCAGGTCGGCAGGAATCCCGAGGTGAGCTCGGAGACGGAGATCGCCGACATCGATCCCCATTCCGGGAACGGGACCGACGGGAACAACAGCGTGTCGAAGCCGAGGTAGACGAGGGCGCCCATCAGCAGCGGGATCGTCCCTACGTCCAGGGAGAACTGGATCATCACCGGGTACAGGCTGTTGGGGATGATGTGACGGAGCAGGATCCGCCGCCGCGGGGCGCCGGCGGCGCGCGCCGCCTCGACGAACTTCTGTTCCCGCACGGTGAGGACCTGGCCGCGGACGATCCGGGCGTAGAACGGCCACCACACGATGACGAAGCCGAGGATCATCGCGACGAGCCGGATCTCGTAGATGTTATGGCCGGAGGTCGGGATCCGCGAACCGAGCACGGCGACCACGACGATCACGAAGAGGATCGTCGGGATCGACAGGAAGACGTCGACGAGCCGCATCAGCCCCTCGTCGAGCCAGCCCCCGTAGAACCCGGCGATCCCGCCGATCAGCAGCCCGACCAGGGCGCCGGCGCCGACGATGGAGACGGAGAAGATCAGCGACCAGTCCGACCCCCGCAACAGCGAGCCGGCGACGTTGTACAGCGGCTCTCTACCCGTATCGCTGACGGCTAAACTTCCGAGCGGCATCGGCCCCGTCGAGAACGGCACCAAACGGACGGTCGGAGGAACGACCGGGGCGAACGTGGTGATGTCGCGGACGGGAAGCGGATACCATAACCCGCCGCAGAACTTCGCGGCGTTCGGCGGCGGGGCCTTCTCGTAGGTGCAGATCACCGGCCCGGTCGGCGGACAGTCCTGCGTGAAGTTGTGGGGGTAGCCGGACTGCGCGGCGTTGTTGGGACCGTAGTCCGTCGAGCACCAGATCGGGGTCGACGTCCACGGTAGGGGTAGGGTGGCGGCGTAGATCGCGACGCCGGCGATCAGCAGGATGATGCTCAGGCCGATCAGGGCGAGCGTGTTCCGACGGAAGAAGTACCAGGTCCGCTTCATCTGGTCGAGCTGCGGGTGGGGCCGGCGGGGCGGGCGCAGCTCGGCGGAAGGAGAGCTCGCCATGGGCCCTACCCGAGTCGGACCCTCGGGTCCAGATAGGCGTACAGGACGTCGACGATCAGGTTCGCGGCCACGATGATGAAGGTGAACAACAGCGTCGAGCCGAAGATCACCGCGAAGTCGATCCCTCCCTGACTGGGGTTAACCGCCTGGGCCAGCATATACCCCACCCCGTTGAGGTGGAACACCTCCTCGATGACCGGGAAGCCGCCGAGGAAGCCCGCGAAGGTGAGGCCGAGGACGGTGATCGTCACGTTCATCGAGTTCCGCCCGGCGTGCTTCTTCGCGACGAGCGCCTCGTCCACCCCCTTCGCCCGGGCCGTGCGGACGTAGTCGAGGTTCATCACCTCCAGCATGCTGTTCCGGACGAACCGGAGCAACCCGGCGATCGTGCCGTAGGCGATCACGAGGGCGGGCAGGAGGATGCGGAAGAGCGTGTCCAGGGCGAGCCAGTAGTCGCCGTGGAGGGCCGCGTCGACCGTGATGAAGCCCGTGGGCGTGGACTGGATGCCGTTGGCGACCCAGAGCGGGTAGTTCGCGCCGACCGGCAGCGTGCCGTAGCAGGCGTTCTGCGTGCCGGAGGTCAGGGCCTGGGGCAGCGAATAGGTGAACTCCTCGATCAACGGTTCGCCGCCGTGGCACCACGGCGTACGGACCAGCTGACCGGTGTGGGGCAGCACTAACAGCACCATCCCCAGGATCAGGAACGTCCCGAGCAGGAACCCCGGTAAGGCGAACCCGGAGAACGAGAGGACCCGCGCCGCCTGGTCGATCGGGCGGTTCCGATTGACCGCGGAGAGGTTCCCGAGCGGGATGGCGATGGCGAGGATGATCAGGAGCGAGAGCATGGCGAGCTCGAGCGTGTAGGGCAGCGCCCACGAGATCGCCGTGGCGACGCCGACGCCGGCGATCTGCGGGACGGCATGAGCCACGGACGTGGAGTTCGAGACGTTACCCCACTGGAAGGTGAAGGCGCGATAGACGTACGTCGTCCACTGCTGCCAGATCGGGTACTGCAAGCCGAGCTTATCGACGAGGACGCCGTACGTGGGATTCGTGCAGGGACTGGTCGGGGTCGTGATCTTCGGGGGATCGGTGCACTGACAGCTGGTACCGTGGACGGACCCGGAGTCCTCGTCCTGGCACTCGCAGGTCGGGTCGTAGCCGCACTTGCTGTGGATGTTCGGGCTCCCGAAGTGGGAGATCAGCTGGTCCTGGATCGGCAGGGCGCTGAACAGGACGAAGGTGATCGTGACGACCCCGATGAGCACCGGCGGAACGAGCAACGCTCGCCGCGCGATGTATGTGCCCATCCGCACGGGCGGTCCCCGGCCCGCGCCCCCACCGGCACGGGACTCTCAGCGAGAGGGGCGTGCCCTATTTATGGGTATCAGAAGAGCTGTTGGCGGACGCGGGCCTCGCCCGGGAGGCACCCGAGCGCTGTCGGACTTCGAGCTGCCTCCGGACCCGTCTCCCGGGGGAGCTCCCGAGCCCGACCCCGGCCTAGAGTTCGGTCACCAAGAAGTTGTAGGACTGGACCGCGG
>JASIDM010000103.1 GCA_030044695.1 Thermoplasmata archaeon | reverse complement strand
CCGTCCACGCGTACGACACCGCGAACGTCCCCGTCGCGTCCGGCACGCAGCTCAGCGTCGGCCCCGTCGACGCCGTGCAGTTCAGCCCCGACGCCGCCGTCCACACGTACGTCCCTCCGCCCGAGCCCCCGCTCACGTTCGCCGTGAACGTCACCCGACCCCCGAGGTCCGCCGTCCCCTCCGAGGAGGCCGGCGGGCCCTGGCTCGGGTCCACGAAGACCGCGAAGCTGAGGGCGGCCGTGGTGACGCTGAACCCGCCCGCATCGGTCACCGTGACCGAGATCGGCAGGTCCTGGGCGCCGGACGGTCGGCAGGTGAAGTTCGGGGCTGTGCTCGCGCAGCCCGGCGGGAGCGCGTGCCAGACGAAGGTGAGCGTGACGCCGGCGCCCCCGTACGCCGCCTCGCTGAAGGCGACGTCCTGCCCGACGTCCGCCGAGGAGCGGTTCGCGGTCGGGGTCGTGACCGAGAGGATCCCGAACGAGGCGTTGGCGACGTCCCCGTGGCTATCGTTCGCCGAGAAGTGGTACTCCCCTGCGGCCTCGGACGCCGGGACGGTCGTCCGGCAGGAGAAGGCCCCGGCCGGGGTGGTCGCCCCGGTACAGACCGACCCCCACGGGGCGGTCACGGTGTAGCCGGAGCTGGGGGTGAAGCCACCGCCAATCAACGTCACCGGAGCGCCGTCGACGAGCCCGGTCGGGTCGGCCACGAGGTACGTGACGACGAAGATCGCCGAGGCGGTCGTGCTCCCGGCGGTCGCGGTGAACGTGTACGTCCCGTTCGCCGTCCCGGTCGGGACCGTGTAGGTGCAGACGAAGCCGCCGGTGCCGTTGGTCGTGCCGGAGCAGGCGACGACGCCGCTCTCCCAGGTCACGTTGAACGGGCTCCCGGTCGGGAAGTTCGAGCCCGTGATCGTGATGCGGGACGGCAGCGGGCCGTACGCCGGACTGATCACGAGCCCGGTCACGACGCGGAACGTGGCGCTCGCGTTGTCCCCGGCGAGGTCCCGCGCGGTGAAGGTGTAGGTCCCCGCCGCGGTCCCCGCGGGGATCGACAGCGAACAGCCGAAGCCTCCGGTGGCGTTCGCGGTCGCCGAGCAGGTCGTCGCGCCGCTCCAGCTGACGACGATCGCCACCGCGGCCGGGAACCCCGTCCCCGTGAACGACGGCTGGCTCCCATCGCCGCCGGAGCTCGGCGAGACGGCGAGGGCGGGCAGGACCTGGAACGTCGCCGCGGCCGACGGGCCCGCCGTCGCGACGAACGTCTGGGCCCCCAGGACCGCCGCCGGCACGGTCG
The DNA here is from genome assembly GCA_030044695.1 of Thermoplasmata archaeon. Lineage (GTDB taxonomy): Archaea > Thermoplasmatota > Thermoplasmata > Lutacidiplasmatales > UBA184 > Lutacidiplasma. The sequence continues at coordinate 21,795 of JASIDM010000103.1, read as the reverse complement.
TGGCGCACGCGAGGTCGCCCTCGGCGTCGGTCGACCCCGCGCAGACGGTCGTCCCCCCCAGAACGATCTTCATCGGGCTCGAGGCGGCGAACCCGTGGCCGAGGAACGAGATCGAGCTACCGACGATCCCCGACGTGGGGGTGACCGTGAGGGTCGTCCCGACGGAGAACGTGGCGTGGGCGACGTTGGACTGGTTGTCCGTGGCGTTGAAGGCGTAGAGCCCGTCCGGCGTCGAGGGGATGACGTACGTGCAGGCGAACGAACCGTTCGCGGCGACGGTCCCGCCGCACGTGGCGCCCAGCGTGGAGGAGTCGATCGTGATCGAGGCCCCGGCCCCGAAACCGTTCGCCCGGAACGTCACCGAGGTGCCGACCGCTCCGCTCACGGGGGCCAGGGTGAGGCTCGGGACGACGGTGAGGTTGGCCGTCGTCACGGTGACGCCGGCGATCGCGGCCCGGAACCCGTAGGTCCCGGCCGGGGTCGCCGGGACCACGAACGGGCAGGAGAAGGAGCCCACCGAGGAGGTGGCGCGCAGGCAGACGGTGCCGTACTCCCACGAGACGTTCACCTCGACCGAGGCGGCGAAGCCGGTGCCGTTCACGGTGAGGCCGGTCCCGACCGGCGCCACCGAGGGGGTGAGGGTGAGCTGCGGAACGACCGTGAGGGTGGCGTTCGCCGCGTACGGGCCGGCCGCCGTCGCGGAGAGGATGTGGGGCCCGGCAGGGGTCGCGGGCACCGTGAACGCGCAGTCGAACGTCCCCAACGAGTTCGAGCTTCCCGAACAGGCGAGGCCCTCGGACCACGTGACGGAGACGGTCTCGTTCGCGACGAACCCCTCGCCGACCACGGTGACGTTCGAGCCGACCGCCTCCACGGGGCCGTGCAGGGTCAGCGAGGGAAGGACCGTGAACGTCGCGGAGGCGTCGTCGCCCTTCTTGCCGGTCGGGGCGTCGGTCGCGAGGAACGTGTAGTTGCCGAACGGCGTCGCCGGGATCGAGAAGGCGCAGGTGAACGTCCCGCTCGCCCCGATCGTCGTGCTGCAGGCGAGCCCGTCCGACCAGCTGACGTTCGCGACGTGACCGGCGGCGAAGCCGGTGCCGGTGAACGTGAGGTACGTCCCCACCGGCCCTCGCCGTGCGCTGAGGTTGAGGAACGGCCCGATCACGAACGTCGCGGAGGCGCCGTTCGCCTGGGCGTCCGTGGCGCGGAACGTGTACGATCCGCTGGGCGCGGCCGGCACGATGTACCCGCAGGAGAGGGAGCCGTTGGCGAGGGTGCTCGTGCCGTTGCAGGCGACGCCGAGCGACGACGCGATCGAGAAGGCGGACGTGGGGTCGAACCCGGTGCCGAAGAACCGGATCGACGTCCCGCCGATCCCGCCGGTCGGGGTCACGACCAGGCGCGGGACGACGTGGACCACGGTCCCGGCGACGTCCGACACGTTGTCCGCGGCGACCACGGCGTAGCTCCCCACGGGCAGGGGCGGCGCCTTGACCGTGCAGTTCGTCGAACCGAGGCTGCTCGTCGTGCCGGAGCAGGCGACGGTCCCGTTCGACACCCAGGTGACCTGGACGAGCGTGCTCGCCGCGAAGCCGGTCGCCGCGAACGTGACGTTCTCCCCCGCGACCAGACCGCGCGTCGGCGTCGCCGTGAGGTTCGTGGCGACGGTGAACGCCGCCGTTGCGACATCGCCCGCGGCGTCCGAGGCCCGGAAGGGGGCGGAGCCTCCGGGCGCGTAGCCCAGGGTCAGCGCACAGCTGACCGTGCCGTTGGCGGCGACCGTCGACTTCGCGCAGGTGAGGTCGCTGCCGCGCCAGCTCACCACGAAGCTCTTCCCCGGCGCGAACCCCCCGCCCTGCAGCGTCACCGAGGTGCCGTTGGGACCGGTGGCCGGCGTCGCCGTAAGGTACGTGACGGTGAACGTCGCCGAGGCCCGGTCCGCGTCCGCATCCGTCGCGACGAACGGGTAGGCCCCGCCGGCGGTTCCCTTCGGGATGACGTAGGGGCAGGAGAACGAGCCCAGGGAGGAGGTGAGGGTGGGGCAGATCACGGTCGGCACGCCGCCCGGCGACCAGGTGACGTTCACGGAGACCGAACCGCCGAAACCGCTACCGACGAGCTCCACGTCGGTCCCGGGGTCACCGTAGGTCACGTTGGCGACCAAGAGCGGTTCGACCGAGAGGACCGCCGACGCGATATCGCCCTGCCCGTCGGTCGCGGTGACCGTGTATGGCCCCGCGGGGGTCGGCGGGAGCACGTACGTGCACGTGAGGGTGCCGGAGGCCGTTGTCGAGTTCCCGGGGCAGACCGCGCCGTCCTGCCACGAGATCGTCAGCAGCGTCTCGGGTAGGAACCCCCCCGCGGTGAACGTCAGCGTCGTGCCGACGGTCGCCGAGCTCGGGCTCACTTCCAGGAACGAGACGACGAACGAGGTGCTCGCGGAGTTCGTGCCCTGGGAGGCGACGAACGTGTACGTCCCGCCCGGCGTCCCGAACGGGATCGCGTAACTGCACGAGAAGCTCCCGCTCGCGAGGGACTCCCCCTCGCAGGCCTGCCCCTCGGTCCAGTTGACGTAGACCTCCACGTTGGCCCCGAAGCCGGTCCCGGTGAACGTCTCGGCCGTCCCGACCGGTCCGTACGACGGACCGACGGTGAGCCCGGGGAGCACCCGGAACTCCACCGAAGCGTTCAGGCTGAGACCCACCGCGGCGGCGTGGAAGAGATGGTCCCCGGCCGGCGCCGCCGGCAGGGTGAAGGAGCAGCCGAACGTCCCGTTCCCGGAGCTGTCGGTCTCGACCAGGCAGACGCTCTGGACGGCCCCGGACGGCTCGACCCAGGTGAGGTTCACCTCGTAGAACTTGCCGGTCTCGCCGCTGATCGCGCCGCCGAAGCCCGTGCCGAGGAAGAAGACCGGGGTCCCCACGAGCCCGGCGGCGGGCGAAGCGACGACGTTGGAGGTGACGGTGAACGTGACGGAAGCCGTATGGGAGTGGGTGTCGGCAGCGCTGAACGACTCCGCGCCCCCCGGGCCCGCCGGGATCAGGTAGGCGCAGGTGTAGTTCCCCTTCGTCCCCGTTGTGCCGAGGCAGGCATCGGTCCCGGCGGGGGTCTTGATCGTGATCGAACTCGAGTCGGAGAACGCCGTCGCGGTGAACTCGACCTGGGTCCCGACCGGGGCCGAGCTCGGGGTGACCGTGAGGGTGGGCACCGCGGCCGCATCGGGCGTCGGCGTCGCTCCGCCCGAAGGGGGGCCGCCCGACCCCCCTGCGGTCGTCGGCGCCGTGGGGAATAGGGCCACGTTCGGCACGATGCCGGCCCCGAGGGTCGACAGCGAGAGCACGAGAACGACGGCCACCGCCAGGATCCCTGCGGAGCGCCTACGCGCTGCGCTCGACGACGACGGAAACGCCCGCACCATACCCCCCACCCCGGCGGTGAGCGCCGACAAGCGACCACGTAGTATCAAAGTAACTGACCTCGCCGCGGGACCACGACCGCGGGCCACCAGCCCCCCGGGCTCTACGGGCGGGTCGGGCCACCGGCAGACGGCGGAGCGGGCGCTCCGGGCATCTCCGGCGGATCCGAGGCGAGGCGCCGGACCGGAACGCCCTCCGCCCGTTCTAGGCCGACGGTCGATCCCACGGGCAGTGGATCCGGTCCGCGCAGCTCGATCCGACGCCCGTCGGAGGCGTCTAGGACCGTGAGGTACGCTAGCCCGACCGGCCCCGAGGCGCGGACCCGGTATCCCGCGGCGGCGTCCGGGGTCGGGGTCGCCCGGAGCTCCTCCGGGAGGACCGCGACCGGGCCCTCCGGGGTGGAGAGCACGTTGTAGCCGAGGAACCGGGCGACCCGAGGGTGGGTCGGGTGGGCGAACAGCTCCCGCGGGGTCCCGGTCGCCGCGATCCGGCCCCCGAAGATCAAGGCGAGGCGATCGCCGAGGAACAGCCCCTCTTCGCGGTCGTGGGTGACGTGGATCGCCGTCGCGCCGAACGTCCGCAGCGCGGATCGGAACTCCGCGTGGAGACCCGACCGGATCTCGACGTCGACGGAGGCGAACGGCTCATCGAGCAGCACGAGGCGGGGCCGGGCCGCCAGTGTGCGGGCGAGGGCGACCCGCTGGGCCTCCCCCCCGGAAAGCCGCTCGGCCGGTCGGTCGAGCAGCGGAGCCAGCGCGAGCAGGTCGCTGACCTCGCGTACGGTGGCGCGGACCTCCGACTCGGGGCGTCGCTGCAGGAGCGGAGCGTAGGCGACGTTCTCGAAGACCGTCCGTCTCGGGAGGAGCACGGGCTCCTGGAGGAGCAGGCCGATCGACCGCCGGTGCGGTGGGACCCCCGCGAGGTCCTGGCCGTCGAGCTCGACCGTCCCCGCCGTGGGTCGCTCGAAGCCGGCGATGACGCGCAGCAGTGTCGTCTTGCCGCTCCCGTTCGGGCCGAGCAGGCTCACGAGCTCCCCCTCGGCGACGTCGAGCGAAACGGCGTGCACGACCTCCTCCCGGCCCCAGGAGGCGCTGATCGAGGTGAGGCAAAGCCGAGGCCTAGCCATCGTCGTCCCTCCGGCCCGCCACGACGACAGCCAGCACGGCAAGGCTCAGCGCGAGCAGGAGGGCGGTCGCCGCCCCCGCCGCGGCGTAGAGACGGTCGTCGGTCAGGGCGTAGATCGCCACCGGGAGCGTTCGGAAGCGCGTCGAGGAGGTGACCAGGAAGTACGTCGCCGTGAACTCCCCGAGGCCGAGCGCGAAGGCGAACAAGAGGGCGGTCCGGATCCCCCGTCGGACCCGCGGAAGGTCGGCGTCGACGAACGCTCCCCACGGGGTCGCCCCCAGGGCCCGGGCCGACTCGGCGCCGGCCGGGGCGAGGCCGAACAGCGGGACCTGCAGGCTCTGCAGGGCGAACGGCACGGCGAGCAGCGCCTGGCTGAGGACGATCAGGACCCAGAGGTCCGCCGTCCCTCCGAGGATCGGGCCCCAGAACGCCTCGAGGGCCTCGGCGAGGACGACCGGCGAGAGCAGCACCGGAACGAACAGGGCGAGGCCGACCCCTGTGGTGAGCTGGGGGCGCCGGGAGGTGACGAACGCGCTCGCGATCGCGACCACGATCCCCACGGCCGCGGCGAGCGCGGCGAAGAACAACGTGTTGCCGACCGCCCCTTCGACCGAGATCCCGAGCCGTCCCGCCGTCGACCCCGCGAACAGCGCCGACCAGCCCCGCCCTACGGGACCCCCGCCCGCCGGCACGATCGAGCGCACCACGACCGCCCCCACGAGGGCCAGCTCGGCGGCCGCCACCGCGACGAACGTGCCGGCGAGCGCCCAGGTCGCGGGCGCGGTCCAGACGGGGCGGCGGGGGCGGTACGTTCGCCCTCGGGACGGGGCCAGGCGGCGGACGAGGAGGACGTAGGCGAGGGCCGGCGCGAGGAACGCGGCGACGAGGACCAGCGCGAGCGCGCCCGCCTGCGCCGGCTGCCCCGCGACCTCGGCGAGGCTGTACACCAGCACCTCGACCGTCGAGCAGCGGTTCCCGCAGAGCAGGATCGGGGGCGCGAACGACAGGGCCGAGAGCACGAACGTGAGCAGACCGCCGCCGAGCGCCCCGGTCCAGCTGGGGGCGGCCCACGTCTCGAGGTAGGCCCGGGCGGGGGTCCCCCCCAGGCTGGCGATCGTCTCCTCCTGGGAGGACGACGACGCCTCGCAGCCCGTAGCCGTCAGCACGACGACGATCGGGACGTTGTAGAACAGGTTCACCGCCACGACGCCCGGCATCCCGCTCGCGAACCATCGGGCCGCGGGCCAGGGACCCCCGGCGATCCCTTGCGGCCCGAGGAGGTCGAGCACGCCCAGCACCATGACCAGGCTCGGCAGCAGGAACGGGAGCAGGAGGGCGGAGCGCACGACGTCGCGGCCCGGCCAGCGGTACCGGCCGACGAAGACCCCGGCCGGATAGCCGATCGCCACGGCCAGCGCGCCCGATAGGCCCCCCTGGAGCAACGAGTTGCGGAACGCCGATCGGGCCGACGGGCTCGCGACGAGCCGCGCGAGAGCCGCCCAGCCTCCCGCCGCGACGAACGAGCGGGCGAACAGCTCGACGGCCGGTGCCAGGGCGAACGCCCCGACGACCGCGAGGACCCCGGCGAGGAGGGCCGCCTCGGTCGCCCCCCGCGGCATCAGCGACCGGCGGTGATCGACGCCCAGGTCGCGACCCAGCCCGAGATCGACGCGCCGACCGTCGACGGCGTCGTGTCCGCGTTCAGCGCCACGATCGACGCCGGCGGGATCGACGCGGCGAACACGCTCGGCAGCGCGACCGTCGTGTTGGCGGGATACTCCCACTCCGTCGTCGGGATCAGCGACTGCACGGTCCCGGAGAGGAGCCAGTTCTCGAACGCCTCATCGAGCGCCACGTGGCGCGAGCCGTTGACGATGCCGACCCCGTAGATCGTCTGCCAGCCGTACGCGGTGCCGTTCCACCAGCTCACCGTCGAGTTGAACGCGCCCGTCTCGCCGTAGTAGGCGGCGTAGGCCGGGTCCGTCGAGTAGCTGACGACCATCGGGGTCTCGCCCTCGGAGAAGAGGGTGTAGGCGTCCGACCAGCTGTCGGAGAGCTCGAGCGTGTTCGCAGGCATCTCGGTCCAGAAGTCGGTCCAGTTCTCGTGGAGGACGTGCTCATAGTACTCGATCTGCCAGACCAGGAACTCCTGGCCGGTGATGTCCAGCTGCGGGTCCTCGACGAGGAGGCCGCGGGCCCAGCTCGCGTTCGCGTCGATCTCGGGGAGCTCGAGGTTCGCGATCCGGTCGGCCGTGGCGTTCGCGAACGAGCTCGCGTAGTCGACGGCGAGGTAGCCGTACTCGTACGGCACGGCGGCATGGTCCGGCGAGAGCCCGTCGACCAGCGCCGGCGAGACGTTGGCCAGCTCCGGCGGGGCGTACGGCAGCAGGAGGCCGGCCGCCTCGGCCTGCGGCGCCGTGATCTCGTCCAGGCCGATGACGAGGTCCGCGGCGGGGGCCCCTTCCTCGCCGAGGAGCCAGGAGTACGCCGTACCGGGCGGGCACTCGACGTCGATCCGGATCCCGTGCGCCGAGGCGAACTCCCCGAAGACCGTCGAGAACGCGGAGCTGCCTCCGCAGTCGCCGCCGAAGAGGCTCGAGTAGGTCAGCACGACGAGCGTGACCCCGCCGAACTCGCTCTCGACCGCGTCGTACGTCCCCAACCCGGCGAGCACGAGGGCGGCCGCGATGGCGACCGAGGCCAGGAGGCGTCCGGTCGCGCCGGGACGTCGGAGCCTAGGGATTCGCGCGGCGAGCGGCGAACTCATCCTCCGGCGGGGCCGACCGAGAGGTCCTCTATGGCGTCCATCGCGTTCCCTTCGCGGGCATTATCCCGTGCAGGTTCGTGGGGTCGACGAGGTCGTCCTCGTCCTCTCAGCCGGTGCCCAGCTCCCCCTGCACCGGAGCGAGGATGCCGGTGGATTTACCTTTGCCGGCCCGCGCGCCGTGGACCCGCCCGCAGGGGGATCGTCCGCGGCGCACGCCGGTGGGACGGGCTCTCCCGGGGACAGAGCAAAATAGGCGCCCGCCCCATCCCCACTGGGTCCGTCATGCCCGATCCGATCGAGAAGCTGCGCTTCGGCACCGAGCTCGTCAAGCGCGGGTTCGCCCGGATGCAACAGGGCGGCGTCATCATGGACGTCACCACGGCCGATCAGGCGGCGGTCGCGGAGGAGGCCGGGGCGGTCGCGGTGATGGCCCTCGAGCGGGTCCCGGCCGACATCCGGGCCGCGGGCGGCGTCGCCCGGATGGCCGATCCGGTGCGGATCCGCGAGATCCGCGACCGGGTCTCCATCCCGGTGATGGCGAAGTGCCGCATCGGGCACACCGCCGAGGCCCGCGTGCTCGAGGCCCTCGCCGTCGACATGATCGATGAGTCCGAGGTCCTGACCCCGGCCGACCCGTTCGGCCACGTGGACAAGCACAAGTTCCGGGTCCCGTTCGTCTGCGGGGCGCGCAACCTCGGCGAGGCGCTGCGCCGCATCGACGAGGGCGCCGCGATGATCCGCACGAAGGGCGAGGCCGGCACCGGCAACGTCATCGAGGCGGTCCGGCACATCCGCACCATCGCGAGCGAGATCGAGGAGGTCAAGCGCCTGCCGAAGAAGGACCTCGGCACCTGGGCCAAGCGCGAACGCGTCGCCGAGGAGACCGTCGGCGAGGTCCGCAGCCTGGGCCGGCTGCCCGTCGTCAACTTCGCCGCCGGAGGGATCGCGACCCCCGCCGACGCCGCGCTCGTACGCCTCCTCGGCGTGGACGGGATCTTCGTCGGGAGCGGGATCTTCAAGGCCGAGCATCCGATGCGCATCGCCCGCGCGATCGTCGAGGCGTCGCTCCACTTCGACGAGCCGGACGTCCTCGCCCGGGTCTCCAGCGGGCTCGGGGAGCTGATGCGCGGTGTGGAGATCGCCACGATACCGTCCGAGGCGATGCTCCAGGGCCGGGAGTCCGGCCCGGTCCCCGACACCCCCCGAAGGCCCCCGGCCGCGGCCTAGGCGGTCGACCAGCCTAGGTTATCGGCGTCCGACCCTTCCCTTCCCCGGCCGTGCGCATCGTCCAGGTCGCGCCGTTCTTCCACCCCCATGCGGGGGGCGTCGAGTCCCACGTCCGCAGCCTCGCCCGGGAGTTCGCCCGGCAGGGGCACGAGGTCACCGTCGTCACGTCGAGGTTCCGCGGGGGCCTCCCGGCCGAGGAGCGGGTCGACGGCTTCCGCGTCCTGCGGACCCGCAGCCTCGGCAGCGTCTTCAACACGCCGATCGACGTCGGGACCGGGCCGCTCCTCAAGGCGGTCGACGCCGACGTCGTCCACCTGCACTACCCGCCTCCGCTGACCTCGTTCTTCGCGACCCAGGCGCTCCAGGACCGGCGCGTGCCGACCTGCCTGACGTACCACTGCGACCTCTACCTCTCCGGCCGGCTCGGCCGATGGATCTCGGGGACGTACGAGCGGACGCTGCTGCCGCCCACGCTGGCCCGCGTGGACCGGATCATCGTGCACACGACGAGCTACGGCACGACCTCGGCGATGCTGCGGGGCCGCGAGCTCGAGGTGATCCCGTCGGTCGTCGACCTCCAGCGGTTCCGGCCCGGGCTCCCGACCCAGGCGATCCGCAGTCGGCTGAAGCTCGACGGCAAGCGCGTCGTGGTCTTCACCGGCCGGCTCGTCCCGCACAAGGGGGTCGACGTCCTGCTCCGGGCGGTCGCGCAGCTCCCTGCGGACGTCCATCTGGTCGTGGTCGGCCGGGGCCCCCGCCTGGTCGACCTCTCCACGATCGCCCGGCGGCTCGGGGTCGACGCGCGGGTCCACTTCTGCTCGTCCGTCGGGGACGACGAGCTGCCCCGGTACCTGAGCCTCGGCAGCGTCTTCGCCTTCCCGTCCCAGAGCCGGCTCGAGGGGTTCGGCCTCGCCGTCGCCGAGGCGATGGCCTGCGGGCTCCCCGTCGTCACCTCGGACATGCCCGGCGTGCGGGAGGTGATCGACGACGGCGTCCAGGGCCTGCTCGTCGAGCCGCTGCTCGCCGACGACCTCGCCGAGAAGCTCAACGCCCTGCTCGGGGACCCCGCCCGGGCCCGCCAGATGGGCGCCGCCGGCCGGGCGCGCGCGGAGGAGCGCTACGCGGCGGACCGCGTCGGCGGCCAGCTCATCCGCCTGTACGAAGGCCTGCGCGCAGCTGGTTGATCTGGACCTTCGTCCGCTCGGCCTCCTTGGCCGCCGCGCGCCGCCAGTCCGGCCCGGACGAGGCGTACAGGATGCTCCGCGAGGCGTTGACGAGGAGCCCGCGCCCGTGGGCGTCGGCCCCCTCCCGGACGGTCGTCGCGAGCGAGCCGCCCTGCGCCCCGATCCCGGGCACGAGGATCGGGACGCCGTTGCCGAGGGTCGCCCGGGCCGTCCGCAGCGCCTCGGAGAACGTGGCGCCGAGCACGATCCCGGCGTTGCCGTAGGCGTGGGCGAGCCGCCGGACCTCGCCGACGACCGCGAGCCAGAGCGGCCCCCGGGGGGTAGGGATCTCCTGGAAGTCGCCGGAGCCCGGGTTCGAGGAGTGGGCGACGACGAACAGCCCCCGGGACGGATCGTCGAAGAACGGCTCGAGGGTCTCCCAGCCGTTCCAGGGGTTGACGGTGACGGCATCGAAGCCGAACGCCCCGAACGCGCCGTCCCGGATCATCCGCATCGAGTTCGGGATGTCGTTGGCCTTCAGGTCGAGGATCTTCAGTCGGGTGGCGCCGATCCGCCGGGTCCAGCGGGCCATCGCCCGGAACCCGTCCGGCCCGTACTGCAGGTAGGCGCCGAGCTGCATCTTGAACGCGGCGGCGTGCGGGAGCGTCGCGGGGACGATCCCGGCGAGGAACCGCTCGAGCTGCACCGGCGGCGAGAGCCGCCGGAGCGCCTTCGGCATCTGGCCGGGGTCCGGGTCGAGGCCGACGCAGAGCAGGGAGTTGCGGGTCTTGAGGATCTGGTCGAGGCGCTGGGCGAACTTCGCCGGCACGGCAGGCGAGACCGACCCGCACCGGAGTAAAGCGTTGTCCGCGCCGGCCGGCCGCCATCGCCCGGGGGCCGCGCGACGCCTTTAACGACCTCCCCGCTGGTCGACGCGCGCCCATGCTCCCGTCGACCTCCGAGGAGGAGCTCCCCGAGATCCGGGTCCGCGATCTCGGCAGGTTCTCGTCGAGGGTCCACGTCGTGGGCCGGCTCGTCGGCGTCCGTCGCCGCGAGGTCGTCCGGCGCTCGGACGGGGGGCGCCGGACGCTCCTCTCCGGCTTCCTGAGCGACGGCTCGGCGACGGTGCGGTTCACCTGGTGGGACCCTCCGTCCGAGGAGATCGACCGCGGGACGATCGTGCGGGCCGTCGGGGCCGAGGTCCGCGAGTTTCGGGGCCGCCCGGAGCTCGTCTTCTCCTGGAAGACCAAGGTCGGCCCCGCCGGACCCGCGGAGCTGCCGCCGGCCGACGGCGGGGAGTTCCCGCCCCGGACGGTGCGCGAGCTGCAGGACGGCGACGAGGGGTTCCGTCTGGAGGCCCGGGTCCTCCGCGTCGCGCCGAAGCCCGTGAGCGTCGGCGTGGAGCGCCGGATCGTCCACGAGGGGCTCCTCGCCGACGCGACCGGGGTGCTAGCGTTCTCGACCTGGAGCGACTTCGCCCTCCTGCCCGGCGAGGCCGTGCGGCTCGGCGGCGGCTACGTCCGATCGTTCCGGGGCCGGCGCCAGCTGGTGCTGGACGAGGGGGCGGTCGTGGCGCGGATCGACGGCGCCGGCCTGCCCCCCGCGTCCGCCTGGCTCGCTCGCCCGCCCCGTCCGATCGCCGACCTCGAGGAGGAGGGCGGCGGCGAGGCGGCCACGCTCGAGGGGCTCGTCGTCGGCCTCGTGCCCCCGAGCGGCCTCGTCTTCCGGTGCCCGAGCTGCCGACGGCTCGTGACCGGTTCGGTCTGCCGGGTCCACGGCCGGGTAAGCGCCGTGGCGGACCTGAGGGCCCGGCTCGTCCTGGACGACGGGACGGGCGCGGCGACCGTGGCCCTGGGCCGCGAGGCGACCGAACGCCTGTGGGGGACGACCCTGGCCGGCGCGCGGGAGCGCCTGCGGGAGGTCGCCGACCCGTCGGCCCTCGAAGAGCTCCTCGCGGAAGCGGTCGTCGGTCGCCGGCTGAGGGTCCGGGGCGCCGCGACGTGCGACGACTTCGGGCTCACCGTTGACCCCGAGCAGGTCGAGCCCGCGGAGATCGACCTCGAGACCGCCGCCGTCGAGCTCGCGGCCCGGCTCCCGGAGGCCCGCTAGTGGGGCGGCGCGAGCCGGCCTGGCGGGTGACGACCGCCGAGCTCCGGTCGGCGCTCCAGGAGGAGCGCGGCGACGGGGAGCGGGCGGCGACGTACCTGATCAGCCCGTTCGGGGCGCGGATGAACCGCGTCGTCCTCGCCGGCACGCTCTCGGCGGCGGAGGCCGCCGGACGCGACGATCCGACGTCGTTCTGGAGGGCCCGGCTCGACGACCCCCTCGGCACGGTCACCCTGACCGCGGGGACGTTCCAGCCGCGGGCGATGGCCCAGCTCCGGGCCGCGCCCCCCGGGCGGCCGGCGGTCGTCGTCGGGAAGGTGCATCACTACCGCGGCCGGGACGGCCGTGGCGACGTCTCGGTCCGGCTCGAGGCGGTCCGCCCCGTCCCGGAGGCCGAGGAGCGCGCGACCCTGGCGGAGATCGTCCGCCACAGCCTGGACCGGCTCGACCTGCTCGACCGGCTGCACGCCGCGCCGGCGACGCCGGACGCGGAGCTCCGGGCCGCCGGCGCGCCCGCGCCCTGGATCCGGGCGGCCCGCGAGTCCCTGCGTCGCTATCCGGGCTCGGACCGCGCGGGGTACCGCCGGGAACTGGCGGCCGTGGTCCGCCGGGTCGAGGGGATCGGCCTCGAGCCGTTCGCGGTCTCGGGCACGCCGGGGGTGCGCGTCACCGTCGAGCCACCCCGCGCCCCTCCCGAGGAGCCCACGGCCGGCGATCGCGCCGAGGAGGCCGCGGTCCTCGACCTCGTCGACGAGGCCGCCGGCGTCTCGGTCGACGGCTACGCCGATGTCGAGGAGCTGTTCCGCCGCCTGGCCGGCCGGGGCATCGAGGCCGAACGCGCCGAGGCCGCCCTCGGTCGGCTCGAGGAGGGCGGGACCCTCGAAGAGCCGCTCGTCGGCAAGCTCCGGCGCGCCTAGGGCCGCGCCGCGCCCGGCCCGGGACGGCACGTTATATAGGAGCCCCCGGGTCGGGGCGCCGGGGAATGAGGAACACCTGTCTCTCCGACCCGGTGACGAGAACAGCGACGAGCTGACCCCCACGCCTCGGAGCGCTATCGTTGGCCGCAGGTTCCCCGTCGTTCATCTTTCTCGCGATCCTCATCGCGATCGTCGTGATCGTCGGCGGGGTCGGCGCCGGACTGCTGTACGAGTACAACCACCCGAAGCTCCCGTCGGTACCGACGACCGTTCAGGTCGGGGACAACGTCACCGTCGACTACATCGGCGTGCTCGGCAGCGGATCGGAGGAAGGGAAGGTCTTCGACACGTCGATCCAGTCCGTGGCGTACGATAACGCGACCTGGCCGAAGGCGCTGGAGTACACGCTGCGCAACTCGACCGGGTACACCCCCCTCCCCGTCAGCGTCGGACCGGACGTGCCGGCCGCCGGCTACAACGTGAGCGGCGTGACCTACGGCGCCGTCGTTCCCGGGTTCTGGGAGGGGATGCTCGGGCTCGCGGTCAACCAGACCCGCTGGATCACCGTCACGCCGAGCCTCGGCTACGGCCAGCTGAAGTCGTCGTGCCTGGTGACGACGCCGCTCAACGAGAGCCTGCCGACGGTCGCCACGGTCGCGCCCGCCAACCTCCAGGCGGACTTCCCGGGCGCCACCGCCGTGGCCGGCGCGACGTTCGTGGACGCCAGCTACGGCTGGACCGACGTGGTCCTGAGCGCGAACGCCTCGGCGATCGTCGTGCAGCGGGAGCCGTACCTCGGCGAGACGAGCCGGCCGAGCGGCTGGGCGATGGTCGTCACCAGCATCACCTCCTCGACGATCTCCCTGCGCAGCGAGCTGACGCCCGCGAGCGACGGGACGATCCTCGGGACGATCACCAACGGTTCGGTCTGCTCGTCGACGTCGTTCCTGGTCTGGAACGTGAGCCTCGCCGCCGGGACGTTCCAGGAGAACTTCAACAACGAGGTCGTCGGCGAGACGCTCCTGTTCCAGGTGACGATCCGGTCGATCCTGCCGCCGTAGGGGCCCGCTCGCCCCGGGCTACAGGGAGACCTTGCCGCGCTTGAGCAGCTCCTCGAGGTGGGCGTCCGCGATCGACGCGAGGGACGCCTCGGGCGGCCGGCGCCGCGCGGAGTACTGACGCAGGGTGCGCAGCGCCTCGGCGCGTCGGGCCCGGGACCGGGCGAGCAGCTCGCGACCCTCGTGGTCCACCGCGTCCAGCTCCTGGGAGAGCCCGTTGAGCTCCCGGATCGTCTCGGCGCGGGCCTTGCCCTTCGCCCGGAGCTCGGCGACGAGCCCGCCGGCGGCCTCGAGGCGTGTCCGGATCGCGGCCATCGCCTGGTCGCGCTCGACGCGGGAGGCCCGAAGCTCCTCGCCGAGCCGGTCGACCTCGGCCCGGGCGCTCGCGATGGCCAGGTCGGCCTCCTTGCGGAGGCTCTCGTGGGCCGCCACGACCTGGACCCTCGCCTCGGCCTCCTTGAGGTCCGCGGCGCGGCGGCGGAGCCGGGCGACCAGGGCGTTCTCCTCGTCGATCGGTAGCGCCCGGGTCTGCTGCCGAAGCTCGAGCTCGGCGATCTCCCGTCGGATCAGGTCGGGCCGCTCGCGCTCGCCCCGGTCGAACGTGAGCAGCAGCTCGCGCTTGCGGACGACCGCCTCCTCGAGGCGATGGCGGGCCGCGTCGCGGCCCCGACGGAGCTCGGAGAGACGGCGCCCGAGCTGACCGTGGGCCTCGTAGAGCTTCTCGACCTCGTCCTGGGGCTGCTGGCGGCGTTCCGCCAGGTCGCGCTGCTCGCCCGAGATCTTCCGCAGCTCGCCGAGGAGGGTCCGCCGACGCTGCAGCAGCGTCTCGAACTTGGACTCGAGCACGCGCAGGCGCTCGCGGTCGTCGCGCTCCTCGCGCTCGGGCACCTCCGACAGGACCGCCCGGGAGGTCACGACCCTCCGAGTTCTCTCACCTCTCAAAAGACCTTCGACGGCCCCGGAGGACCCCCCGGCCGGCGCCGGAGCGCCGCCGGCCTGAGGTCCGGGACGGCGAGGGGAGCGGGGTCGCGGGGACGATCCCCCCGAGCACTTGGGCCGCGAACAGCGCGGCCGGGACGGCGGCGTCGATGTTGACGACCGTGATCGGGGCGCAGGACTGCAGCATCGCCCCCAGCGCAGCCTCCCCTCGCCCGCCCCGGCCGTAGCCGACCGACGTCGGGACCCCGACGACCGGCGCGTGGACGAGCCCGGCGACGACGGTCGGGAGCGCCCCCTCGCGGCCGGCCACGACGAGGTAGACCCGCGGTCGCGCCCGTTCGAGACGTCGGAGGGCCCGCAGGAGGCGATGGAGGCCCGCGACCCCGACGTCGTAGGCGTGGACGACGCGGACCCCGAGCTCGCCGAGGAGCGCCCGGGCCTCTTCGGCGACGGGCACGTCGCTCGTCCCGGCGGCGAGGATCCCGACGGTGCCGCCTCCCGGGACGCGGCCGATCGGTCCGGGCAGGCGGACCAGTCGACCCCCCGCGAGGGTACGCGGCGACGGTCCCGACGGAGCGAGACGCGCGAGAGCCGTCCTTTGGGCCGCCGTCGGGCGGGAGACCAGGGCCCCCCGGCCGTCCGTCCGCAGGGCGCGGGCGATGCCGACGAGGTGCTCGACGGTCTTCCCCTCCCCGAGGATCACCTCGGGGACCCCGACGCGCCGCGGTCGGTCGTGGTCCAAGCGTGCGTAGCCGCCGACCGGACGCTCCCGCCCGGCTCGGCGCCCGCGGGTGCGGCGTCGGGGCGGGGGCATGGGGGTTGCGACCCGGCTCGAGAGATAACCTCCGTCGGAGCCCGGCGGCGGAACGGCCCGAGCGGACGACGCCGGCGGCCCGCGAACCCAAGCCGTGATATAGCGCGCCCCGGTGGTCGGCCGATTCTCGACGAATGGTCGATTTCTCCCTCTCCCCGGAGGCGGAAAGCCTCCGTGACCTGGCTCGCAAGTTCGCCCGGACCGAGATGGCCCCGCACGCCGCCGAGTGCGATCGGACCCCGCGGTTCCCCGAGGAGATCTACCGCAAGGCGCACGCCCTCGGGCTGATGAATCTCAACGTGCCGTCCGAGTACGGCGGCAGCGGCCTCGGCCTGTTCGACCAGTGCCTGATCGTCGAAGAGCTGGCGTACGCCTGCGCCGGCATGACGACGTCGATCATCGCGAACTGCCTCGCCCTCGAGCCGATCCTTCTCGGCGGCACCCCCGAGCAGCGGAGCCGCTTCCTGAGCCCGTTCTGCGCGAGCTACCAGCTCGCGTCGTTCTGCCTTACGGAGCCGAGCGGCGGGAGCGACGCGGGCGCGCTGCGCACGCGCGCCCGGCGCGACGGGGACGCCTACGTCCTCGACGGCGAGAAGTGCTTCATCACGAACGCGCCGCACGCCGGCCTCTACACCGTCTTCGCGACGGTCGACCCGACGCTCCGCCACCGCGGCGTCACGGCGTTCGTCGTGCCCCGTTCGGCGGAGGGGATCACGCCGGGGAAGGACGAGGAGAAGATGGGCCACCGGGCGTCGTCGACGAGCACGGTCCGGTTCGACAAGGTCCGGGTCCCGGTCTCCGACCGGCTGCTCGCCGACGGCGAAGGGTTCGGCCTCGCCATGCGCACCCTCGACCAGACGCGGACGCCGATCGGCGCCCTCGCCACCGGGATCGGCCAGGCCGCGCTCGATCACGCGGCCCGCTACGCGCTCAAGCGCGAGACGTTCGGCAAGCCGATCGCCGAACACCAGGCGATCCAGATCAAGCTCGCCAACATGACCCAGGCGGTCCGCGCGGCCCGCCTGCTGACCTGGCAGGCCGCCTGGACGATCGACCGCGGCGAGAAGGGGACGCTGGAGTCGTCGGTGGCGAAGTGCTTCGCCTCGGACGCCGCGCTCCTGGTCGCCGACGAGGCGATCCAGACGTTCGGCGGCTACGGGTACATGAAGGAGTACCCGGTGGAGAAGCTCCTCCGCGACGCCAAGCTCACGCAGATCTACGAGGGCGCGAACGAGATCCAGCGCACCGTGATCGCCCGAGAGCTGCTGCGAGGCTACGCGTAGCCGGCGGTCCCCCGTGGAGATCGTCGTCTGCGTGAAGCCGGTGCCGGAGGCGGAGAGCCGGCTCCGGGCGAACGCCTCCGGCACCGCCCCGGACACGGACGGCGTGAAGTTCGTCCTCGCCGGGTACGACGAGTCGGCCGTCGAGCAGGCCCTGTTGCTTCGTCAGGCGGTGCCGGGCTCCAAGGTCCACGCCGTGTCGCTCGGCCCGCCGTCGAGGACGGACGAGGTGCTCCGCGCCGCGCTCGCCCTGGGCAGCGACTCCGCCACGGCCGCGGAGTCGGACGCTCCGCCGATGGCGGACCCGATCGCGACGGCCCGCGGCCTCGCGACGGCGATCGCCGCGCGCGGCCCGTGCGATCTGCTCCTGTTCGGCAAGCAGGCCGGCGACGACGAGGAGGGGCTCGTCGGCGGCGCCACGGCGGAGGCGTTGGGGCTGCCATTCGTCGGCTTCGTCGTCGACCTCCGGTTCGACGCCGCCGCCTCCCGGCTACGGTTCCGCCGCTCGGTGGAACGCGGCGAGGAGAGCTGGGAGTCCCCCTTGCCGCTCGCCGTCGGGCTGCAGCAGGCCTGGAACGACCCGAGGACCGCCACGCTGCCCGCGATCCTGCGTTCGCGCAAGGCTCCCCTCGCGCGGCACGCGGCGGGGCCGGGGGCGGCGGTCGCCGCGGCGAGCGTGGCCGAGCGGTTCGCGCTCCCGCCTCCCCGCCAGGGCGCCAAGATGATCGCGTATCGCGACCCCCAGCAGGCGGCGTCCCAGCTGGTCCGGCTGCTCCGGGAGGAGGCGAAGGTCTTCCCGTGAGCGACGTCGTCCTGGTCGTCGGCGAGGCCGACGGCGACGGCCTGGCGGAGCCGACGCGGGAGGCGGTGACCGTCGCGCGACGGCTCGCCGGGAGCCAGGGGACCGTGCTCGGGTTCGTCGCGGGCCGGGGAGCCTCCGGTCGGGCGGCCGGCTTCGCGGCGATCGGGGTCGGGCAGGTCGTCGTCGCCGACGACCCCCGCTGGGACGCCGCGCCGCCCGCCGCGCTCGCCCGGCCGGTCGCCGCAGCGGCGTCGAACGCCGGGGCGTTCGCCGTCGTCGTCGGAGGGAGCTCGTTCGGGCGCGACCTCGTGGGCGGCGTGGCGGTCGCCCTCGGCGCGTCGGCCGCCAACGGCGTCACCGAGGCTGAGCGGATCCCCGAAGGGGTCCGGGTGCGCCGGCCGGTGTTCGGCGGACGGGCGACCGAGGAGCGGCGCCTCGAGGGAGGGCGGGCGGTCCTCTCCGTGCGCCCGCACGCGTTCCCGGCCGCCGAAGGGCCGCCGACGTCGTTGCGCCCGGAGCCGGCACCGAACGCCGAGCCCGCGCCGGCGCAACTCGCCCCGGCCCGGACCGCGGTCGCGGCGGCGAGCCGCGGCGCCGGACCCGGACTCGCGGACGCCGCGATCGTGGTGAGCGGCGGTCGCGGCCTACGCTCACCGGAGGGGTTCCGGCTCGTCGAGGAGCTCGCCGAGGCGCTCGGCGCGGCGGTCGGCGCGTCCCGCGCCGTCACCGACGCGGGATGGCGACCGACCTCGATGCAGGTCGGCCAGACCGGCCGGACCGTCTCGCCGCAGCTCTACATCGCCGTGGGGATCTCCGGGGCGATCCAGCACCTGGTGGGCATGGTCAGCTCCCGCGTGATCGTCGCGATCAACAGCGATCCGAGCGCCCCGATCTTCCGGGTCGCCGACTACGGCCTCGCCGGCGACCTCTTCGAGCTCGTGCCGGCGCTGACCGCCGAGGTCCGACGCGTCCGCGGGAGCTGAGCCCGGCCGCTACAGCTCGCGCACCATCTCGAGGCCGTCGCGCAGCATCGTCCCGGTGCCGAGCCCGGCCGCCCGCTGGGCCTTGCGCAGGGTCCGTCGCAGGTGCTCCTTGGGTCCGCCGGAGGCGCCCATGAGCCCGCCGAACAGCTCGGTGGCGAACCGGGGGTAGAACGTGTAGAAGCGGGGGTTCCACTTGATCCGGTCCATCCCGGCGAACTCCCGGAAGTCGGCCAGGACGCCGGTCGACGCCAGCCGTCGGTCGTACTCCGCGAGCCGGGCCGCGGACGGGTCGTGGGCCGCCCGGGCGGCGAGCGCCGCCTCCGCCGCCTCAAGCCCGGTGCGGACCGCGTAGTTCATCCCCTGGATCACCAGGCCGTTGGAGAAGACGAACCCGGCCGCGTCGCCGGCGACCATCCAGCCGTCGCCGTGGAAGGCGGCCGGGCGGCTGGCCCATCCCGAGCTGATCAGCTTCGCCCCGTACTCCACGAGCTCGCCGCCGGCGATCGATCGCTGGATCGTCGGGTGCTGCTTGAACGTCTCGACGAGGTCGTGGGCGTACGTCTGGCCCCCGAACAGCGAGCTGACCCGGACGATCACGCCGAGGGAGATCGTCTCGCGGTTCGTGTACAGGAACCCTCCCGCCATCACCCCCGGGGGGTAGATCCCCAGGACCCACTCCTCGGCGTGGGCCTCGCCCGGCGCGAGCTGGAACCGCTCCTCGATCCGGGCCGCGTCGAGCCGGTAGACCTCCTTCACCCCGAGCTCGGTCGTGCCCTCCCCCAGACGGGGGGAGGGCCGGATCGGCGTACCGAGGGTCAGGCGCGAGTTCGCCCCGTCGGCGACGATCGTCACCGGCGCCCGCATCGTCTCGCCGCCCTGCACGACCCCCACGACGCGCGACCCCTCCCAGGCGAGCCGCTCGACCGGCACGCCGGGGACGACGGTGGCGCCCGCGGCCTCCGCCTGCCCGGCGAGCCAGGCGTCGGTCCTCGCGCGCAGGACGGTGTGCGCGACGTACGGCGGACGGCG
This sequence comes from Thermoplasmata archaeon, assembly GCA_030044695.1. Classification (GTDB taxonomy): domain Archaea; phylum Thermoplasmatota; class Thermoplasmata; order Lutacidiplasmatales; family UBA184; genus Lutacidiplasma. The sequence goes on along the minus strand of JASIDM010000103.1, from coordinate 2,169 downwards.
CCAGGCCGCGTCCTCGAAGTCGAAGGAGAGCGCCCGCTCCGGGGCGAGCAGGCCGAACCGCTTGCGGACGAGGTGGCGCTCCACGGGCATCTCGTCGCGCCAGCGGGGGAGGACCCGCGCGAGGTCGTCCCCCCACAGGATCCCTCCCGAGAGGTTCTTGGCGCCGGGCTCGGCGCCACGCTCGAGGAGCAGGACGCTGGCGCCCGCCTGGGCTAGCCGGATCGCCGCGGCCGAGCCGGCCATGCCGGCCCCGACGACGATGACGTCGAACTCGTCGGACATCGACCGGCGCGGCGACGCCGGAGGGCCGCTTTAACCCTGCGCGGGCGCCGGCCTCTCGGCGACGCGACGCCCTAGCGTCCCGGGGGAGGCGGCGGCGCCGCGACGACCGTCGGGGTCTCGACGGCCTCCGTGGCGTTCTCCACCCACTTCTGGAACTTGAACGGCTGGGGGATGCCGACCCAGTCCTCGTTGCCGACCCGGGTGCCCCCCTCGGAGCTGACGCGGATCGTGCCGTAGCCGAGGATCCGCTGGCCGAACGTCTGGTGGACGTCGACCCCGCGGACCTGGGTCACCGGGATCTCGTCGAAGTTCCGCCCGAGGATCCCCCGCTGGACGATCACGCGGCGCGAGGTGACGGCGTAGACGGTCCGGATCCACCGCACGTAGCGGACGGCGATCCACAGCAGGCCGACGAGGAGCAGGACGGCGAACACCACGCCGAGGTAGAGGGCGATCGTCGCGTGGGAGATACCGACGGCCTTGGCGAGGGCGTCGATCCCGCGGGTGTACGTCGCGCTCCGGGGAAGGTGGAAGCGGATCGCCAAGGTGAGGTAGGTCAGGGCGAGGAAGATCAGCGACCACAGGAGCGGCCCCGGGAAGTACAGCAGCTTGGAGGCCCGGGTCTCGTCCAGGAGGTACTCCTGGTCGGCGAGGTACGTCGCCTTGAGCAGGCGGGGGGTCTTCTTCGACGCCCAGGGAGTGGTCATCGGCGGGCCAGCCCCGCCTCGGGAGATAAACCCTGCTCACGCACCGGGCGCCGCCCTGCGCCTTATACCGCACCCCGCGTCCGGGGCTCGTGGGCGTCACGGACTGCCACGTGCACATCAACCCGTACTGGGAGATGCGCCCGGACGCCCTCGCGCTGCTCGGCCACCGGGACCCCGAGACGGCGCGCTACGCCCGTGAACCGAGGGCGTTCCTGGAGTACCTCGATCGCTCCGGCGTGGAGCGGGCCGTGCTCGTGAACTACGTCGCGCCCGAGGTGATCGGCTACACCGAGGCGACGAACGCCTTCGCGAGCGAGTTCGCGAAGGCCGACCCCGAGCGGCTGCTCCCGACCGGGGGGATCCGGCCGGACCACCCGGACCCTCTCGGCGAGGTCCGACGCCTCGCTCGCGACCTGAGGCTCTGCGCCCTCAAGCTCCACCCCCCCCACCAGCTGTTCCGGCCGAACGCCTACGTCGACCGGGAGATCCCGGCGCTGGCGGAGCTCTACGGGGCGTGCGAGCGCGAGCGCCTGCCCGTGATCTTCCACACCGGGACCTCGGTGTTCCCCCGGGCCCGGAACCGCTTCGGCGACCCGCTGCCGATCGAGGACGTCGCGCTCGACTTCCCGAAGCTCACCATCGTCCTGGCCCACGGTGGCCGGCCGCTGTGGATGGCGACGGCGGTGTTCCTCGTCCGCCGCTTCCCGAACCTCTGGCTCGAGGTCTCGAGCGTGCCCCCGTCGCGCCTCCTCGAGTACTTCCCGACCCTGGAGAAGCTCGCCGATCGGACCCTCTTCGGCACGGACTGGCCGGGGCCGGCCGTCCGGGAGATCCGGGCGAACTTCGACGCCCTGCGGGCGCTCCCGCTGTCCCCCGGGGCCCTGCGGACGATCCTCGAGGAGAACCCGCGCAAGGTGTTTCCCGGGCCTGGCGCACGTTAAGTCGGCACGCCCGTGTCGTCGGTCGTGCCCGAGCCTGACGACGCCCCGCGACCGAACGCCGCGCCCGAGGAGGCGGCCCCGACGGTCGAGGTCCTGGAGGGCGGCGAGGAGGTCGGCCGGCTCCCGCTCCCGCGTCGCGCGCGGGGCGAGGTCTTCGGCATCGCCAGTCAGCTGCTCGGGGCGGCGAGGATCCGCGTGATGTGCGAGGACAACACCTCGCGGATGGGCCGGATCACCGG